>NZ_JBIARA010000002.1:0-49637 GCF_042889525.1 Micromonospora sp. NPDC002575
GGGGGGGGGGGGGGGGGGGGGGGGGGGGGGGGGGGGGGCCCGGGGCCCCCCCCCCCCCCCCCCCGGCGGCCGGGGCCCCCCCCCCCCCGGGGGCCCCCCCCCGGCCGTCGCCGTCGCCGGACGACTCGGTGCCGCTGCCGACTCGGCGGACACCCGGGCGGGGCAGCGCCACGAGGGACGGTGGGAGCCGACGAGTGCCCCGGGGCACACGACGAGGCGCAACCGGCCGGGGGCACCGGTTGCGCCAGGGTCGCAGTGCAGGCGGGTCAGGCCTCGTGGACGTGCATCGGCAGGCCGCCACGGACCCGCAGGGTCAGCATCGGCTCCGGCGTCACCGGATAGCCGGGTTGCAGCGACAGCCGCAGCTGCCGGGTCACACAGGCGAGGACGAACACCGCCTCCATCAGCCCGAGGTTGTTGCCGACGCAGAAGCGCGGGCCGGCGCCGAACGGGATGTAGGCGTACCGCGGCCGGTCGGCGCGCCGGTCGGGGTCGAAGCGGTCCGGGTCGAAGCGGTCGGGGTCCGGCCAGAACTCCGGGTGCCGGTGCAGGGTGTACGGGCAGAGCACCACGTCCGCGCCGGCGGGCACGTGCCAGCCGCCCACGACGTCGTCGCCCTGGGCGATGCGGGGCAGCAGCCACACCGGCGGGTACAGCCGCATCACCTCGTCGACCACCATCGCGGTGTACCGCAGCCGGTGCAGGTCCTCGTACGTCGGATTGCGGTCGCCGAGCACCTCGACGGCCTCGGCGTGCATCCGCTCCCACACCTCGTGGTGCCGGTCGAGCAGATAGAACGTCCAGGTCAGGGTGCTGGCGGTGGTCTCGTGCCCGGCCAGCAGCAGGGTGACCAGCTCGTCGCGCATCCGCTGCCGGGCCACCCGGGGGTCGGTCTCCCGGCTGGTCGACTCGATGAGCCGGGACACCACGTCGTCGCGGCCGGCGATCCCGCCGGGCTGGGCCCGCCGGTGCGCCACCAGCCGGTCGACGATCTCCTGGAGCTCGACGCGGGCCCGGCGGAAGCGCCGCTGCCGGGGCAGCGGCACCCACGGCGGCACGGCACCCAGCGACATCATCTCGAAGATGGCCTGGTCCTGCACCGCCTCGAACGCCGCGCCGATGCCGCCGAACTCGCCGAGGTCGGCGTCGAGCAGCGTGCGCCCCAGCACGCCGAGGGTCAGCTCGGTCATCTCGTGGCGGATGTCGACGGGGCCCGCGCCGACCGCGCGTTGCAGCCGGGCGGCCATCCGCACCGACTCCTCGGCGACCGCGTCGGCCTGACGGGCGATGCGGCGGGCCTGGAACACCGGCTGGATCACCTTGCGCTGCTTGGTCCACAGCTCGCCCTCGCTGGTGAGCAGGCCGTCGCCGAGGGTACGGCGGGCGTGCACCAGCCCGATGCCCTTGTGGTAGTTGCCCGGGTTCTCGGCCAGCACGTGCTTGGCGTGGTCGGGGTGGTTGAAGAACCACAGCGTCTTCGGCCCCAGCGGCAGCCGCACCGCGTCGCCGTGCCGGGCGGCGACCGCCCGCATGACGTCGAGGCGGTTGCGGGCCATCCGCCCGAGCAGCACCGGGGCGGTCCACGGCGAGGGGCCCGGCGGGCGCACCCGGGCGGGGTCGGCGACGGCGGTCACGGCTGCACCCGGGCGTCGGCCCGGAACCGCGCGGCCACGGCGCGCCGCCACACCTCGTACGCGGGCAGGCCGGAGGCGTCCGGGCCGGCGGGGATCAGCTCGTCGGTGACCCGGCCCGCGTCGGCGGCCGACGCCCGGCAGAACACCTGCGTGGCCAGCTCCGTGTGCGGCACCAGCAGCCCCGCCCGCAGCCGGGCCTGCGCGGCGAACGCGCTGGCCTGGGCGACGAACGGGGCGTGCTCGCCCGAGCGGGCCAGGAACAGCCGCAGCTCGTCGGCGGTGCACCCGCCCGCGTACGTCGCCGCGAGCCCGGCCCCGCTGTAGAGGTCCTCGTGCCGCGCCGCCGGGAACCGGTCGATCAGGTCGGCGGCGACCGTAGGGTCGCAGCCGGCGACGAACCAGGTGGCCCGGCCGATGCCCTGGTCGATGGCGCGGGCGGCGTACGCGGTGGGGCCCTCGGGCGGCCACGGAAAGTCGGTCACGGCGCGCTGGCCGTGCACGTACTCGGCGGTGTGGAAGTACGCCTGGTGGAAGCCGTAGCCGTCGTGCACGAGCCAACGCAGCAGCGGATCGGTGGCCGCGGCCAGGGCCCGCCGCCACAGGAACCTCGGCAGCCGGGCGAGGGCCCAGCCGATGCCGACGTACGCCATGTAGACGTGCCGGTCGCCGGTGCCGGCGAGGAACTCGGCGCTGCGCCGGGGCGTGCCCGGGGTGAGCGCGTCGACCAGCGCGAAGCCCATGGCCGCGCCCTCGTAGGCGAACCCCTGGAAGCGGGTCGGCAGCGGGGCGAGGTCGGTGTCGACGTCGGTCACCCGGCGGGCGCCGGCGGCCGAGGAGAGCCCGGTCAGGAACGACGAGCCGACCGTCTCCAGGATGGTGCGTGACTCCGGGTTCTTGACGTGGAACCCCCGGGTGGAGACGAGGGTCTCCTTGACGTCGGGGGTGAGGACGCGACGCCTGAGCGCGTAAATGGTGCCGGCCACCTGCTGCTCCCATTCATCGGAGGATCGACGATCCAACTGCCCCATCCTCCCGGCCGCCCGACGCCCGCAGCCACTTCCCGATTGCCCTCTGAGCTGCGGCAAAGCGGCCGGGACAACGGCACGCTGGGAGTAGTGCGCCGCCGCCGCGCGGGACACGATCGAGCCGCCCGCCACCCCGGCGGCGGCGTCGCGCCGCGCGGCACCGCGCCGGTCGCGGGCGGAGAGGAGCTCGCGATGTTGGTGCTCGTGACGGGCGGTACGGGGTTCGTCGGCGCGCACACAGTGGCGGCGCTCGTCGCCGCCGGGCACCGGGTGCGGGTGCTGGCCCGCGACCCGCGCCGGGTCGCCCCGGCCCTGACGCCGCTGTCGGTGCCGGACGACGCCGTGCAGGTCGTCGACGGCGACGTCGTCGACGAGACGGCGGTGGCGCGGGCGGTCCGCGGCGTGGACGCGCTGGTGCACGCCGCCTCGGTCTACTCGTTCGACAGCCGGTCGCACGAGGCGACCCGCCGGACCAACGCCCGCGGCACGCAGGTGGTGCTGGCGGCGGCCCGCCGCCTCGGGGTGGGGCGCTCGGTGCACGTGTCGACGTTCGGGGCGCTGGCGCCGTCCCCGGCCGGGACGGTGGGCCCGCAGTCGCCGCCGACCACGGCCCGGGAGACGTACCTGGCCAGCAAGGCCGCCGCCGAGCGGATCGCCCGGGGCCACCAGGCGCACGGCGACCCGGTGGTGATCGCCTACCCGCCCGCCCTGCTCGGGCCGCACGATGCGAAGCTCGGCGACCAGAACGCCCGGCTGCGCAACGTGCTGCGCGGCCTGATGCCCGTGTGGCCCACCGGCGGCTTCCCGGTCGGCGACGTCCGGGACACCGCCGCCCTGCTCGCGGAGCTGGCCACCGCGCCGGCCGAGGACGGCGGGCGGCACCTCGGCCCGGGGCGCTACCTGAGCACCCGCGACTACGTGCGGGCCGTGCGCGAGGCGACCGGTCGCCGGCTGCCCACGCTGTTCCTGCCGGCCCGGGCGATGCTGCCCTTCGCCTACGCCACCGACCTCGTGCAGCGGGTGTGGCCGTGGCACATCCCGGCCGAGTACGGTGCCTGCTACGTCTGCGCCGCCGACGCCCGCCCGCAGGACGTGGCCCGCTCGGCGGGGCCGGTGCCCCGGCCGATCGGCGAGACGCTCGTCGACACCGTGCGCTGGCTGCACCGCATGGGGCTGCTCACCGCCGGCCAGGCCGGCCGGGCCGGCGCGCCTGTCGTACCCGCCGCGCCCGCGGCGGGTCCCGTCGAAGCCGCGGCGCCGCCGCGCAGGGAGGCACGATCATGACCATCGTCGAACCGCACCCGTCAGGCTCCGCCGGGACCGTCGTGGCGGCCTACCGGCAGGTCCGGGAGGCCACGGCGCGGCTGCTGGCCGAGGCGTCGCCCGACGCCGACGCGCTGCCGGTGGCGCACTGTCCGGACTGGACCGTACGGGACCTCGTCGCGCACCTCGTGGAGGTCTGCGCGCGGGTGCACGGCCGGGTCACCGGCGGCGTCCCCGGCCCGACCCCCGACGGCCGGGCGTCGGAGCTGTTCGCCGAGTGGGAGCGGCTGAGCGGGCCGGTGGAGGAGTTCCTCGCCGGTCCGGGCTCGATGGACGGGCACATCCTGGTGATGGACGCGTTCACCCACGAGCTGGACCTGCGTCAGGCGCTCGGCGTCGCCCCGCCGGTCGAGCACCCGGCGTTGCCGGTGGCCTCCGGCGTCCTGCTGAAGGGGTTGTCCGCCTCGCTCGACGGTCACGGCCTGCCGCCGCTGGCGGTGCGGACCGAGCACGGCACGGTCGTGGCGGGGACGGGCGAGCCGACGGTGACCGTGGCTGGCCCGTGGCACGAGGTCTACCTGTCGCTGGCCGGCCGCCGCAGCGCGGCGCAGATCCGGGCGTTGCGGTGGAGCGCCGACCCCGGGCGCTGGCTGCCGGCCTTCACCTGGGGGCCGTTCCGGGTGCCGGAGTCGCCCGTCGCCGGCTCCGTGGCCTGAGCTCACACACCGCTGTCGGCCGCCGGCCGGTGCCCCCACGGCACCGGCCCGCCGCCTTCTTCCGAGAGGGATCGAGCTGGGCGCGTCGCCGGGTCCCGTTCGGCGCGCGCCCTCATCCCCCGTCAGCGGCTGCGCCGCCCGATCCGCGGCCCCGTCGCGCCGGGCCGTGGCCCGGGGTCCGGGGTCGCCGCCGCGCGGGGGCGGCGGTCACGACTTGGCCCGGTGCAGCACCCGTGACGGCCGGGCGGTACGCCGGTCGTTGCGGGCGAAGCCGCGCCGGTTGCGGCCGGCGGGGTCGGTGCTGTCCAGCTCGGGCAGCGCGATCAGGATGGGCAGGTCGAACACGCCGGTGTGGTGCAGCTCCAGGTCCACCGTGAGGTTGACGCCGGCGGCCACGGGGAGCGCGTCGTACGCGCCAACGGCGAGGGGGCGGCGCATGGACGGGCGGGCCGCGATGTCACCGAGCGCGATCGCGGCGGCCCGCAGGTACCACTCGCCCTCCGGCACGTCACGCAGCACGTACTCGCCGGAAGCCTCCAGGATGTCGCAGGAGGCGGGCAGGCCCTGCACGATGGGACTGTCGAAGACCCCGACGTACACCTTGACCGGCACGTCGACGGGCGGCAGGACGAGGCGTCCGGAGATGGTGGCCCGGCGGCGTGGGCCGGCCGTGCGGGTGCGGGAGAGCTGCGGGATGCCGTTCTCGGCGAGCCAGCGGTAGCGGGCCGGCGAGATGCCCACGCTGCGGGTGAACCGGCTGATGAAGGTGCCCAGGCTGTTGTAGCCGACGGCATACGCGATGTCGGTGACGCTCATGTCGGTCTCGAGCAGCAGGTTCTTGGCCTTGTAGAGCCGGATCGCGGTCAGGAAACGGCCCGGCGAAGTGCCCGTCTTGGACCGGAACAGCCGAGAGAAGTAAAAGCGGCTGAGAAAGGCGGAATCGGCCATCGCATCGAGTGACAGGGGTTCGTGGTAACGATCCCACATGATCGAGATGGCTCTTTCGACGGCGTTGTGCACGGCCAATCACTCCATTCGGTGAACACGTTGGGGACACTCGGCCATAGCCGGGCACGACCTGCCCGGGTATGGTGCCGCCGGTCGCGGGATGCATCCCGCGACCGGCGGCGTGGCCCTGTCCAGGGTCGCCACGACATCGTCGTCGCACCGTGACGGAACAGGTGTTCGATCACCCGGCTTGAATTGTGGAGAAATGCCAGTCCACCGGCCTGTTCGGGTGGTGCAAGCGCGGGCAGAAAGGCATCGGGCCGCGCTTACTGTGAGTGTCCTAAGTGGTCCGGATGGAGTAGGACGATACCATGCATGGAGATCAATAAATACGGGACTTTCGAATGTTCCCACAGGCGGCGAGGCGATTTAATCTGACAGACGCAGCGATTATCCGAATTGGTCGGCGATGCGAGCCCTGTCCAAGGTTGATCACCGCGGGCCCGTGAGCTGGCCGCCCAGCCACCGGGCGGCGGCCATCGCCGACCAGGCGGCCACCTCCACCAGTGTCCGGTCGTCCACGCCGGCCAGCCGGCAGGCCCGCACGACCGTCGGGTCCACCTGGTAGGACGCGAAGGCGACCAGCAGGGCCAGCCGGGCGACGGGCCGCTGGGGCTCGGGCAGCCCCTCGACCAACCCCTCCACCCAGGCCCGGCTGATCCCCCGCGGACCGCCGTGCCAGCCGACCAGGTTGACCAGCACCAGGTCGCGGACCGCCTCCGGCACCGAGCGCCGGCCCGCCTCCTCGATCGCGGCGCAGGCCCGGCCGAACGCCTCCGCGATCGTCGGGCTGCCGGCCGCCCAGGACAGGTCCGCCGGCAGCGGCGCGGCCGGCAGCAGGTCCAGCGAGAGGCCCGGCCCGTGCGGACGCCGCGACGCGCCCAGCATGGCCCAGCCGAGCACCCGCAGCACCATCGGCAGCGCCATCTCCGGCACCCCGGGCGGCAGCGGCACGTCGCGCAGGAACACGTTCACCACCCGGTTGAGGTAGTGCAGCAGCACCGCCACCCCGACCAGCTCCGGGGTCTGGGCGGCGGGGAACGGCGGCGGCTGCGGCGGGCTCCCGCCGGCCGGCATCGCCCAGCCGACGATCCCCTCCAGCTCCGCCGAGCCGGGGCCGGACCCGGGGTCGGGCCGGGTACGGCCGTCCGCGCCGACGCCGACCCCGACGCCGGTGAGCAGACCCAGCGCGTTGTTGTGGATGGTCGCGCAGTACGGGCAGGTGTTGCCCAGGGAGACCGCGGTGGCCACCGCCTCCTTGGCCGCCCGCGAGGCGGCCCCGGGAACGACCAGCGTCTCCCGCAGCAGCAGCCACGCGGCGGCCAGCACCTCCGGTGCCGGGGCGTGCAGGGCCATCGGCGGGGCGAGCACACCGAAGTCCCGTTCCACCTGCCTGTACACCTCGGCCACCAGGCCACTGGCCCGCCCCCGACGCACCGCGTCGACGTAACGGATCTGCGTCAAACCGAGCGCGCCCAGCACCGGTCGCAGAACACTTGCCGGCATCACGTACCTCATCCGTCTCTGTGAATTGTAAACAGGTTATCGGCGAAAAGTGCCTTCAGCCAGTAGGCAGTACGGGCCAACGGTGCCGTCGGTTCAACCGCGGGACAGTTCCCGCAGTAGGCAATCTGGGAGAGCACTCCAGCTGCGACGACGTGCCATCATGGGCCAGCGGAATCGCTGCCCGACCGCCGTCGCCAGCGTTTCCGTGTCGCCCCGCAGCCCCGTCGGATATTGCTGCGGCCAGCACCGACAGCGGCCCTACTTCGTCGTGGAACGCAACGTCGTCCGCCTGGCCCCAGATCGCCCGAGCAACGAGGAGATGGCTCATGGAAACGACGACGAGACAGCCGGGAATCAGAGTCCCGCTGATTGACGAGGATCAGGCGCGGGGCCGCACCGCCGAACTCTACGAGGAAATCAAGGCGGTCACCGGGCTCCCATTCGTGCCCGACATGTTCCGGCTCACCTCCACCAATCCGCGGCTGCTCGCGGTGGTGGTCGCCGGATACGGCGGCATCTTCGGCGGGGACACCCTGCCCCGACAGCTCAAGGAGCTGATCTCGGCCTGGACGTCCAAGCTGAACGGCTGCCCGTACTGCGTCGGGACGCACAGCTGGTTCCTGAGCCAGTTCGGCGGCAGCGACGAGCTGCTGGAGGCGGTGTCGGACGCCGACAGCGTCGAGGACCTGCCCGTCGACGAGCGCACCCTGCCGCTCATGCGGCTGGTGACGAAGGTGAGCACCGGCGCGTACAAGATCACCGACGCGGACTGGGAGCAGGCCGCCGCCGCCGGCTGGAGCGACGCCGAGATGCTGGAGGCGGTCTTCTGCGCCTGCCTGTTCGCGTTCATCAACCGGCTGGTCGACGCCACGGGGCTGGGCTCGTCGGTCGACCGCAGCCGCATCGCGCGGCTCGGCGACGAGTGACCCGCGGCCGGGAAGGGACGCCATCATGACCCAGTCACGCGCCATCCTGCTGACCGGCGCCTCGTCGGGCACCGGCATGTCCTCGGGCAGCGGCAAGGCCACCGCGCTGCGGCTGCACCGGGCCGGCTGGCCGGTCTACGCCACCGGACGCAACGTGGCGGCCCTGGCCGACCTGGCCGCCGAGGGCATCACGGTGCTCCACCTCGACGTCAACGACGAGGAGTCGATGGCCGCGGCGGTCAAGCGGATCACCGACGAGCACGGCGCGGTCGGCACGTTGATCAACAATGCCGCGTACAGCCTCAACGGCACCATCGGCGAGACCCCGATGGACGAGGTCCGCGCCCAGTTCGAGACGAACGTCTTCGGGCTGTGCCGGCTCACCCAACTGGTGCTGCCCGGCATGCGGGAGCAGGGCGGCGGCCGGGTGATCATGATGTCGTCGATCTTCGGCATGTTCGCCACCCCGGGCCGGGGCTACTACCAGGCCACCAAGCACGCGCTGGAGGCCATCAGCGACTCCCTGCGCCTGGAGGTCGCCCCGTTCGGCATCAAGGTGGTCGTGCTCCAGCCGGCGCCCATCCTGGGCGGCTTCGTCCCCGACAGCGTCGCCGACCTCGGCATGGACTCCCACGACAACCCCGCGTTGTACCGGGACTTCTGGGAGCACTTCGTCGACTGGCACCAGGCGTACCGCCTCAGCGACAACCCGCCGCTGCGCGGCAAGATCGCCGTCCGCGCCGAGAACGTCGCCAAGGTCCTCGAGACGGCGGTCTCCACCCCGAACCCGCGCATCCGCTACCGGCTCGGCATGCCGCCGCGCCTGCTGCCGAAGATGCGGGCGATGATCGGTGAGCGCGGGTGGGAGAAGTTCGTCCGCGCGTTCTTCCCCATCCCCTGACCGCCCGCACGAGCGGCGCCGACGGATCTCGTCGGCGCCGCTGCGCGTTGCCCGGGCTGCCGTCACGTGCGCTCGCCCGTCAGGCCCGGGATTCGTCGATGCGCAGGGACCCCGCCCGCCCGCCGCGCGGGCGCAGCCACAGCAGGGCGACGACCACGGCCAGGACCGCGCCGTCGACGAACAGCAGGAAGGCGCTAAAGCCGTCGATGCCGTGCCCGTGCGCGTCGACCACCACGTCGGTGCTGGCCCGGCGCGCGGCGTCGTCCAGGGGGGCCGGCGCGACGCCGGTGCCCACGCTGAACCGGTACGCCCCGGTGCTGGTCGTGCCGTCGGCGAAGGTGACGTGGTAGGCGACCGTGTAGTCGCCGGCGGCGTCGACGCGCAGCGGCAGCCGCAGCCGGGTGGCGCCGACGCGGGTCGGCTCGGCGTCGGTGAGCCGCCCGCCCGAGGCGTCGAGCACCGCGACGTGCGACTGTCCCTCGTCGACGCCGGCGGCGAAGCCCAGGGTCACCTCGGCCGGCGCGGTGGTGAGCACCGCGCCGGCCGAGGGCTCGGCGGTGACCGGGCCGTCGGCGGCCCGGGCCGCGCCGGGGGTGAGCGCGAGCAGCCCGGCGACCGCCGCCGCCACGGCGGTGGCCGCCGCCCGGCGACGGCCACCGGGCGGGCGGCTCAGCTCACGCGGCATGGGGCGCGAGGGACCGGCTGGTGACGCGGTGCCCGACGCAGCTGCACGTCATCAGCTCCTGCTCGCGCCGGTTCGGCCGCAGGTGCAGGTACATCGCGATCACCATGGGGATGAAGACCACGGAGTTGTAGAACAGGTGCAGCTCCACCCGCGGCAGCACGAGCTGGAGGATGCTGGTCGGCACCTTCTGGCCGAAGAAGACGGTGCCGGACTGCGCCTGCCACAGCAGCAGGAAGTGCTCGATGTGGTGCCAGAACTGGATGGCCAGCGCCACGGTCCACCAGGTGCGGGCGCGGCCGACGAAGCCCCGCCGCAGCGCGAAGAGGAAGACCAGCATCACGATGGCGTAGCCGTAGTGCAGCCACTCGGAGGAGACCAGCCACGGGTAGAACTGCCCCAGCACCCCCCGCGCCTTCGGCCGGGGCAGGCCGAGCACCCAGATCTGGTACGCCTGCACCAGGTGCTCGGCCCAGTGCGCCAGCACGACGAGGAGGAAGGCGTTGAGGGCGGCCCGGTGGTGGGCCCCGTTGAGCCGCGCGAGCAGCCCCGGGGACGCGGCGGTGGAGAGGGGTTGGGACATCTTTTGCACCTTCCGTGAGGACGCGGGAGAGTGGGATCGCGGGAGAAGTGCCATACGGCCCGTGGGAAACGAGACAGCGGCTGCCGCGAAGCTAACCGGTCGACCCGCGCCGCAGTTCCTCCAGATTGCCCAGGTGCTGTCGGAAACCCGTCCGTTGTCCGGGCCGCTGCTCAGGAGCCGATCCAGTTGGCGTGGAAGCCGCTGGGCACCCGGCCGGGCAGGTGCACGACGGCCACCGGCTCGCCGGTGAAGTCGCCGGCGTCGAGCACGACCAGGTCGCTGCGGCCGGTGCGCCCGTCGTGGACGTACGTCAGCAGCCAGCCGTCGTCCTCGGCCGAGAGCGGCCCGCGCGGGACGAACACCGCCTCCCCCGCCTCCCGGTGCGGCCCGAAGTCGTGCACGGCCACCTCCCGGCGCAGCAGGTCGTGGCGCAGCAGCGCCGAGCCGCCCAGCACCCCCGCGCCGGACTGCATGGCCACCGTGTAGGCGTACCGGTGCCGGGTCGTCTTGCGGCGCTCGTCGATGCGGGGGAACTCCTGGGGGATGTCGTCGAGCTGCTCGGCGGCGAC
Organism: Micromonospora sp. NPDC002575; assembly: GCF_042889525.1. Lineage (NCBI taxonomy): Bacteria > Bacillati > Actinomycetota > Actinomycetes > Micromonosporales > Micromonosporaceae > Micromonospora > Micromonospora sp. NPDC002575. The sequence goes on from NZ_JBIARA010000002.1 coordinate 10,814, forward strand.
GGCGCCCCGGGTCAGGTCCAGCGTCCAGCGCCACAGGGTCGGCGCGGACTCCCCCGGGGCGTGCAGGTCGCGGTCGAAGACCCGGTCGTGGCGCACCACGTCGACCACGCAGGTGTCGTCGACCTCGTAGGCGTTGACGGGGTGGAAGACGTAGCAGGGGTCGACGTCGAACCAGCGCACGTCGGCCCCGCGCCCCTCGCGGGGCAGCAGCCCGAGCCGCGCCGCGCGCCCGGGCTGCCAGGCGTACGGGAAGCGGGAGCCCGCGCGGGCCAGCGCCGGCGAGAAGGTGACCGGCAGGTCGAACAGCACCGAGTGCCGGTCGGTCAGCGCCAGCGAGTGCATCAGCGGCGGCCCGGAGACCTCGATCCGCTCGCTGCGGCGCACCCGCCCCTCGGGGGTCAGCACGAGGTGCTCGACGTAGGGCAGCTCGTGGTAGTAGGCCACCGCGAACAGCTCGCCGGTGACCGGGTCGCACTCGGCGTGGGCGGCGAAGCCGTGCGGCAGGGTGGCGTCGAAGTCGATGCGGGCCACGGAGCCCAGCTCGTCGTCCAGCTCGACCGGCAGCACGCCGGCCTCGCCGAGGGCCAGGGTGCGCCCGCCGTGCCGGATGACGTTGGCGTTGGCGTTGTCGGACAGCCCGTGCCGCGGGCCGGGCAGGGCGAGCTCGCCCAGGGCGCGGGTGGTGCGGTCGGTGCGGATCCACCGGTTGCGGTACCACAGCGCGCGGCCGGAGCGCAGGCGCACGCCGTGCACCATGCCGTCGCCGACGAGGGCGTGGCCGGGCCGCTCGCCGCCCATCGGGTTCGGTCCGATGCGCACGAAGCAGCCGTCCAGCTCGGCGGGCAGCCGCCCGGTGACCGTCAGGTCGAGCTCCGTCGCCTCGGTGGCGACGGGGCGCCGGTTGTCGTTCCGGGAGAGGGTTCTGGGGGCGAGGGCGACGACGCTCATTGCGGCCTCCACGAGCTGGGACGATCCTTTTGCGTATCGCAGTTACGTAACAGCGTTACTTCATCGAAGGTACGCCGGGCGTGAGATCATGTCAACGTGAGTCCGCGCCGCATCGACCCGACCCTGGCGACCGCCCTGCTGGAGGCCGCGGCCCGGCTGCTGGCCGAGGAGGGCGCCGCCGGCCTCACCACCCGCCGCCTCGCCGCCGCCGTGGGCGCCTCGACCACGGCCGTCTACACGCACTTCGGCGGCATGGACAACCTGGTCCGGGCGATGGTGCACGAGGGCTTCGCCCGCCTGCACCGGCGGATGTCGACCGTGCGGGCCACCTCCGACGCGGTCGCCGACGTGATGGCCCTCGGGTACGCGTACCGGGCCAACTCCCTCGACCACCCGCAGCTCTACCAGGTCATGTTCGGCAGCGCCGCGCTCGGCGGGTTCGCCCTGGCCGACGGCGACCGGCAGCACGGCAAGTACACGCTCCAGCCGCTGGTCGACGCGGTGGCCCGGGCCACCGAGCAGGGCCGGTTCCGCGCCGGGGACCCGCTGCTGGTCGCGCAGAACATGTGGATCGCCCTGCACGGGCTGGTGAGCCTCGAACTCGGCGGCTACCTGATCGACCCGTACGACGCCGACGTCTGCTTCGAGGCGCAACTGCGCTCGCTGATGGTCGGCGCGGGCGACGACTACGAGGCGACCGCCGCCTCGCTGGCCCGGGCCCGACGCCGGCGCTCCCTGCGCGCCTGACGGCGCACGGCAACGGCGGAGAAGCGAGGCGCATCCCCCGGTGTGATGCTCAGGACGGGTCCCGAGCACGTCCGCAATGGAAGCGCATCCACTCCTGTCCGCCCAGGCGACAGGATCGCCCATCCCCCACGCACCGAAGGACGCCGATGATGCACGGAATCGATTATCTGGTGGTCGGATCCGGCTCCGCCGGAGCGGCGCTGGCTGCCCGGCTCAGTGAGGACCCCGCCCGCCGGGTGCTGCTGCTGGAGGCGGGCCCCGACTTCGCGACGGTGGCCGAGACCCCGACCGACCTGCTCGACGGCAGCGCCATGTCGATGGACCGCCACGACTGGCACTTCAAGGCCGAGATCACCGACCGCCGGCGGATCATCTTCCCGCGTGGGAAGGTCACCGGCGGCTCCTCCGCCGTCGGCGCGACCATCGCCCTGCGCGGCACCCCGAACAACTTCGACGAGTGGGCCGAGCTGGGCAACCCGGCCTGGGCCTGGGACGAGGTGCTGCCGTTCTACAAGCGGCTCGAGGACGACCAGGACTTCGACAACGAGTACCACGGCAAGGGCGGCCCCATCCCGATCCACCGGTTCACCCACGACGAGATGACCCCGGTGCAGCACGTGTTCCGCGACGCCTGCGTCAAGGCCGGCTTCCCCGAGGTCGAGGACCACAACCACCCGGAGGCCACCGGCGTCGGCCCCGTCCCGTCCAACCGCCAGGGCAGCCACCGGTTCTCCACCGCGATGGGCTACCTGGCCGAGGCACGGGGCCGGGAGAACCTGGAGATCCGCTCCGGGGTCCAGGTCAACCGGGTGCTGTTCGCCGGCAACCGGGCGCGCGGCGTCGAGGTCGCCAGGCCCGGCGGCGGCACCGAGGTGATCGAGGCCGCCACCGTCGTGCTGGCCGCCGGGGCGGTCAACTCGCCCGCCATCCTCATGCGCTCGGGCATCGGCCCGGCCGGGGACCTGCGGCGGCTGGGCATCGACGTGCTGCTGGACCGGCCCGGGGTGGGCGCCGACCTGATCGACCACCCGCGCACCGGCGCGTTCATGGTGCCGCAGGAGGGCAGCTTCAGCCCCGAGGACCCGTTCCTGCAGACGATCCTGCGGACCACCGCGCCGGGGTCGACGGAGTTCAACGACCTCCAGTACTACATGATCAACCACTTCGACCTGACGCTCTTCCCGGAGCTGCAGATGCTGGCCGCCGCGAAGACCATCTTCGGGGTGATGGTCGTGCACCAGCGGCCCGAGTCCCGGGGACGGCTCACCCTCACGTCCGCCGACCCCACCGCCCCGCCGGACGTCGTGCTCAACTTCCTCGACACCGAGCGCGACGTCCAGATCCTCGTCGACGCCGTGCGCCAGTGCTGGCAGTTCATGCAGACGGCGGGCATCCAGGACCAGGGGCAGCGGTTCGTGGTGCTCGGCGAGGACATGGTCGCCGACGACGAGCTGATGCGCCACTACGTCAGGCTCAGCCTCGACAGCGGCTACCACCCCGTCGGCACCGCCCGGATGGGCGCGGCCGGCGACGAGGGGGCGGTGGTCGACGAGCGGCTGCGGGTGCACGGCACCGAGAGCCTGTACGTCTGCGACGCCTCCGTCATGCCGTCGATCGTCAACTGCAACACCAACCTCACCTCCATCATGATCGGTGAGCGGCTCGCCGACTGGCTTCGGCAGTCCTGACCGGTCCCACCGACACGGGCGTCCCGCGGTGCGAAACCCCGCGGGACGCCCGTCTCGTCGTGCGCCCTGGGGCGTGCCAGGGGCGTGGGGCGTGCCAGGGGCGTGGGGCGTGCCAGGGGCGTGGGGCGGCCCGGGGGCGAGGCACGGCCCGTCCTGCTCCCCGACACCCCTCATGCGCCGCCTATGGAGCTGACTCGCCTACGACATCACGCCGGCCGCGTCGACCACGCGCCCACCGCCACGACGGACCCGGGCCGGTCCGGGGCCCGAAGGGTCCCGGGAGCAGTCGGAGCCGCGATGGGCCGGGGCCGGGTGCACGGCGGACGGCGTGATGTCGTAGGCGACTCAGCTCCATAGGCGCCGGCAGGGACGACCGCTGCGGCGGGTTCCCCGCGCGCCTCCGACCGGTGCCGTCAGCAGGCCCGGCACCGCCAGCAGGCCAGGCCAAGCGGTGCGCGGGACAGCCGGCCGCCCGACGTGGCGCGGGCCGCCCGCCGGGTGGCGGACGGCCCGAGACGCGGACATGCGGTGTACGGAGCGCCCAGGGGGGTGTGGGACCGACGCTCCGTACACCGCGGCCGACAGGCGCGCTGGGGGCGCCTAGACCGTGTTCTCGCTGACCTTGCGCGGCACCGGCACCGGGGCCGGCTGCTGCGCCTCGGCGGTGGGCGCCGGCTCCTGCCGGTCGGCGGCGGACGGCGACGGCCCGGCCGGGACGCCCCGGTCCCGCAGGCCGACCCAGATCAGCGCCACGGACACCAGGATCACCACGATCTGCACCTGCATGGCGAAGTGCACGCCGTCCAGCACGTCCGTGCGGGCGGCCACGAGCGCCCCGAAGATCGGGATGCCGATGGTCACCGCGATCTGCTGGGCCAGGGTGGCCAGGCCGGTCGCCAGGCCCTGCTGCGAGTCGTCCAGGCCGGAGGTGGCGGTCACCGTGTAGGCGACGACGGCCGTGACGTGCCCGAAGTACATCAGGAACAGCGACGGCACGATCAGGGCCAGGCTCGGCGTGGTCGACGTGCCGGTCAGCAGCAGCGGGACGGTGGTCAGGCCCTGCGCCAGCAGGCCGACGGCGAGGACGTTGCGGTAGCCGTACCTGCCGATCATGCGGCCGGCGATGACGCCGGCCACGACGGCGACCAGGCCCGGCCCGCCGAACACCAGACCGGTGGTGAACGGGGCCATCTTGAGCACGTCCTGCATGTAGAGGGTGAGGCCGAAGTTGACGCCGCTGGCCATCACGAAGGCGACGATGCCGCCGTAGTTGCCCCACTTGATGTTCGGCCGGTTGAGCAGGGTCAGCGACACCAGGGGCGCCTTGGCCCGCAGCTCGACGAACCAGAAGGCCGCGATGAGCACCGCGCCGACGACGAGGGCGATCCAGCTCTGCATGCTCACGCCGTAGACCAGGGCGAGCAGGCCGGCGGTGACCGTGACGGCGCCGGGCACGTCGAGCTTGACGCCGGCGGGACGGACGCTCTCCCTGATCACCAGCGGGGTCAGCACCATGATGGCGACCGCGACCGGCACGTTGATCCAGAACGCCCAGCGCCAGTCCAGGGCGCTGACCAGGCTGCCGCCGACCAGGGCGCCGACGGTGAAGCCGCCGGAGAGCAGCGCGCCGTTGAGGCCGAGCACCCGGGCGCGGGCCCGCTCGTCGGAGACGGTCGTGATCAGCAGCGCCATCGCGGCCGGGATGGCGATCGCGTTGGCGAAGCCCTGGAGCACGCGGGCGCTGAGCAGCATCGCCGCGTTGTTCGCGAAGCCGCCGAGCAGCGAGGCCACGGTGAGCAGCGCGATGCCGGTCAGGAACAGCCGCCGCCGGCCGAACAGGTCGGCGACCCGGCCGAACAGGAGCGTGAAGCCGGCGGCGGGCAGCGCGTACGCGCTGGCCACCCACGGCAGGTCGGCCAGCGAGAGGCCGACGCCCTCGCCCATCCGGGGCAGCGCCACGTTGAGGATGGAGAAGTCGACCGACAGCATGAACTGCGCGCCGAGCAGGACGAATAGGGCAAGTTTCTGCGCGGAGCTGAGCTGCTCCGACGTGCTCTGGTTCTCCGCCATGACCACGAACCCTAGGTAGCCACGGCCCCGCTACCCATCTCCCTGCCATGCGTACCACTGGCAGTGGCACCCTCGGCCCCCGCCGTGCCGGCCCCGCCCCACGCTACCCGGTCGGCGCGCTCTTCGAGCTTGCTCTATTTCCTGCCCGCCGTCGAGGGGCGCCGGCCGCCCGGGGACCGCGCCCCGGGCGGCCGGCGGGCGATCAGTCGACGAGCACTCCACACCCGACGGTGGTGATCGAGCCGGTGAGGCCGCTGGACAGGTCCGAGGCCAGGTACACGGCGGTGCCGGCCACGTCCGCCAGGGTCACCGCCCGGCCCAGCAGCGGGTTCGGCATGCCCGGCTTGGCGGCGAGCATGTCCTCGAGCGTCGCCCCGTTCGCCTCGGCCGCGCGCCGCCACGTCTCGCGGACGTACGAGCCGTGCTGCACGCTCTCCGGGATCGCGTCGGGACGCAGGCAGACCACCCGCACCCCGAACGGGCCCACCTCGCCGGCCAGCTCCCTCGCCAGCGACTCGATGCCGGCGCAGGCCACGCCGAAGCCGCCCGAGGGCATGGGCGCCCGCGCGGCGGACGTCGACAGCACCACGATGGCCCCGCTGCGCTGCTCCACCATGCGCCGCGCCGCCGCCGTGGTGGTGAGGAACTGGGTGCGCACGAAGGTGTTCATCGGCAGCAGGAAGTCGTCCAGGCCCAGCTCGCGCAGCGGGACGCCCTGCACGTGGTCCAGGCCGACGGCGTTGAACGACACGTCGATGCTCCCGGCCCGCTGGGCGACCAGCTCCGCGTGGGCGTCGACCGCCTCCGGGTCGAGCGCGTCGACCTGGTGGGCGTACGCCCGGCCCCCGTCGGCGGCGATCTCCTTGGCGAGCATCTCGACCCGGTCGAGGTGGTGGCCGGCCAGGTGCACGGTGGCGCCTTCCCGGGCGTAGGCGCGCGACACGGCGCTGCCCAGCGCGCCCGCGGCGCCGTAGACGATCGCCGTCCTGTTCTCCAGCAGCATGTCTGATCCCCTCGTCGTGGGCGGGTCCGGCGACGCCGGACCGGGTTCGTCAGACCGACGGGCGACCCTCGGGGAAATATACATTTGCTGCCGATTTATTTGGCTTGATCCGCAGAGCTGCCGGTGACCTCCGCCAGCCGGTCCCGCAGGTAGCGGCGTTCGACGTCGTTGCCGGCGAGCTCCAGCGCCCGCCGGTACGCCCCTGCCGCGTCGTCCCGCCGGTCCAGCCGGCGCAGCAGGTCGGCGCGGACCGCCGGGACGAGGTGGTGGCCCGCCAGCTCGCCGGAGCGTTCCACCTCTTCCAGCAGCTCCAGGCCCCGCTGCGGGCCGTCCGCCATCGCGACCGCCACCGCCCCGTTGAGCCGCACCACGGCCGACGGCGTCAGCTCGGCCAGCTCGGCGTAGAGCCCGGCGATCTGGGCCCAGTCGGTGCGCGCGGCGTCGGGGGCGTCCGCGTGGCAGGCCGCGATCGCCGCCTGCACCTGGTAGGGGCCCGGCCGCCCGTGGCGCAGGGCCCGTTCCAGCAGCCGCGTCCCCTCGGCGATGCGGCCCCGGTCCCACCGCCGGCGATCCTGCCGCTCCAGCGGCACCAGGTCGCCGTGCGCGTCGGTGCGGGCGTCGCGCCGGGCGTCGTGCAGCAGCACCAGCGCGAGCAGCCCGAGGGTCTCCGGATCGTCGGGCAGCAGCCGGGCCAGCAGGCGGGCCAGCCGCACGGCCTCCGCGCACAGCCCGTGCCGCAGCAGGTCCGCGCCGGCCGTGGCCGCGTACCCCTCGGTGAACAGCAGGTACACCACCGCGCGCACCGCGGCGGCCCGGCCGGGCAGCTCGGCGGCCGGCGGCAGGTCGCCGCGCAGGCCGGCCGCGCGGACGGCACGCCGGGCCCGCGCCAGCCGCTGCGCGAGGGTGCCCGGCGGGACCAGCAGGGCACGGGCGATCTCGGCCGGGCCGAGCCCCACGACGGTACGCAGGGTCAGCGCGACCTGCGACGTCAGCGACAGCGCGGGATGGCAGCAGGTGAAGATCAGCCGGAGCTGGGCGTCGCGGATGACCGGCGGCAGCGGCGGGGCGTCGTCGTACGCCGGGAGGGTGGCCGCGGCCTCGCGCAGCCGGGCGGCGGCCACGCTCTCGTGCCGCAGCCGGTCGACGGCCCGGTTGCGCGCCACGGTCGTCAGCCACGCCCCGGGCCGGCGCGGCACGCCCTCGCCGCGCCAGCGTTGCAGCGCGGCGGCGAACGCGTCCTGCACGCAGTCCTCGGCCAGGGCCCGGTCCCCGGTGAGGGCGACCAGGGTGCCGACGAGCTGGCGGTATTCCCGGCGGAACGCGCCGGCCACGGCGGCGTCGACCGGGAAGGTCACCGGGTCCAGACCGGCCTCACCTCGATGACGCCCAGCTCGGCGAACGGGTGCAGGGCGGCCAGCTCCGTCGCCTCGTCGAGGTCGGCGCAGCGCAGCAGGACGAACCCGCCCACCTGCTCCCGGGCCTCGACGAACGGCCCGTCGCAGACCAGCGCGTCCCCGGCCCGGGAGCGCACCGTGCGGCCGGCGCGGCCGGGGCGCAGGCGCTGCCCGCCCGCGAACGCCCCGCGGCGGCGCACCTCGTCGAGCCAGGCCCGGTGCCGGGGGTCCTCGTCGATCTCCGCGGGGCTCAGCTCGCCGGCCTCGTCGTGATAGATCACCAGTGCGTACTCCACCGTCGCCTCCCGGGTCCGCGCGTTACAACGAGGCAGCACGCAGGAAGAAGCGGGGGGTCGCCGGCTCGGCCAGTCTTGGTGCAATCCATGCCCGCCGAGGAGGCATCCCATGCGTCAATCTCAGGTCACCGTCAACGGGGTCGACATCGCATACCGTGAACTGGGCGAGGGCCCGCTGGCCCTGCTGGTGCACGGCTTCCCGTTCACCCCCAACTCGTTCCGGCACCTGGTGCCGGTGCTGGTCGACGCCGGCTACCGGGTGGTGACGCCGTGGACCCGCGGCTTCGCCCCCAGCTCCGTCCCGCCGCCCGGCCGCGAGCACATCCGCGACATGGTGGCCGACGTCAACGCCCTGCACGAGGTGCTGGGCGGCGACGAGCGGGCGGTGCTGATCGGGCACGACTTCGGGGCCGCGGTGGCGTGGGCCGCGGCCGTGCAGGCGCCGCAGCGCTGGTCGCGGCTGGTCGCCTGCGACGTGCCGCCGTTCCAGTTCTTCGGCGAGTATCTGCTCGACCCCCGGGGCATCAACGTCCAGGCCCACTTCTGGTTCTTCCAGATGGCCGCCGCCGACGAGCTGGTCGCCGCCAACGACCTGGCCTTCCTGGAGTTCATGCTGCACAAGTACTCCCGCGACGGCTACGACGTCACGCAGGACCTGGCCGACATCCGGGCCGCCCTGGGCCGGCCGGAGAACCTGCGCGCCGCCCTGGGCATGTACCGGACCAACTTCCCCCCGGCGACGTTCGGCACGCCGGAGTGGGCGGCCGAGCAGGGTGCGCTGTGGGGCGCCCTGCCGACCCAGCCGACGCTGAACATCTTCGGCGTGCAGGACGTCGCCTTCGCGATGAACGAGGAGAAGCTCGCCCGGATCGTCGAGGCCCTGCCGAAGGGGTCGGCCGGCGCGCTGGTCCCCGACTCGCGGCACGTCCCGCTCACCGAGCAGCCGGAGATCACCAACGCCCACATCCTGCGCTTCCTGGCCGAGACGGCCTGACCGTCCGATCAGGACACTCGTCCGGCTCCGGCCGGGCCCGGCGCGATCCGCCCGCCCGGCCGGAAACCGTTGGTACTCCCACGGTGGGTACCACTGACAGTGTCATGCTCGTCGGCCATACTGAGTCGCATGAATCCGCTGGGCGAGTTTCTCCGATCGCGTCGCGGCGTCATCCGCCCGCAGGACGCCGGCCTGACCCGCTACGGCGAGCGCCGGCGGGTCTCCGGGCTGCGCCGCGAGGAGCTGGCCCAGCTCGCCGGCGTCAGCGTCTCCTACTACACCCGGCTGGAGCAGGGCCAGGCGCACAACGTGTCCGACGAGGTGCTCGACGCGGTCGCCCGGGCGTTGCAGCTCGACGGCGACGAGCGGGCCCACCTGTTCGTGCTGGCCCGCCCCGGCCGGGCGGCGACCGACCGGCCCGCACCGGCCCACGCCGCGCCGCCGGCCCTGCGCCAGATGCTCGCGATGATGCCCGACGTGCCGGCGATGGTGCTCGGCGCCGCGACCGACGTGCACGCCTGGAACCCGCTGGGCCACGCGCTGCTCGCCTGGCACCTCGACGAGGCGCCCAACATGAGCAGCTCGGTCTTCCTCGACCCCCGGATGCGCGAGCTGTACGCCGACTGGCCGGGCAAGGCCCGCTCGGTGGTGGCCTACCTGCGGATGGCGGTGGGTCGCTACCGGGGCGACCGCCGGGTCGTCGGGCTGGTCGAGGAGCTGCTGTCGCGCAGCCCGGAGTTCGCCGGCATGTGGGCCGAGCACCCGGTGAGCACCTGCGAGTCGATGACCTACGACATGGCCCACCCGGTCGTCGGGGCGCTGACGGTCAACCAGCACACGCTGCGGCTGGAGGAGACCCCCGACCTGATGCTGGTCACCTTCACCGTCGAGGCCGGCTCGCCGTCGGCCGCGGCGCTGCGCATGCTCGGCGGCATCCCCCGCCGCGCCCCCGCCCCCGCGTCCGCCCCGGCCCCGGCCCCGGTGCCCACGCCCCGGCACAGCGTCGCCATCCCCTGAGCCGCCCGGCCCCGCGAAGCCGCCGCGCCCGCCCGGCGCCTCCCGCGCACACGGCGGCGGCCGGCTCCCCGGGGGCGGCCCGCGCCGCCCGGCCGGGAACCGGCCGCCCCGACGGGTGGAGCGCCGCCGCGCCCCACCGCGCCGGCGTCACTGCGTCCCGGCCTCCGCCGGCTGCGCGGGCGCGCCGTCCTGGCGCACCCGGAACTTGTTGACCCCGGTCCACCAGTTCTCGCCCGGGTTGGCGGCCTCGTCGGAGTCGTAGCGGTCGTGGTGACGCCACCAGTCCCACGGGTGCGCCAGCCCCTCCTCCTGCCGCCCCAGCGGGGTGACGTCGAGGTAGTTGTAGGTGTTGATGAACACCTCGCCGCCCCGGTCGAACACGGAGCTGGCGTGGTAGATCTTCTCGCCGTCGCGGATGAACGAGCTGACCGCCGGCAGCTCGCCCTTCTCCATGGAGACGTTGAAGTCGTAGTTGAAGTCACTGCCGAACGACGAGACCCACGGGATGTGGCTCCAGCCCATCCGGGCCTTGAACTGCTCGATCTTCTCGATCGGCGCGCGGGCGATCATCACGAACGAGGTGTCCCGGGCGTGCATGTGCGACAGGTTCCCGACGTTGTCGGCCTGCATCGAGCAGCCGACGCAGCCCTCCTTCGCCTCGGGAGCGAACATGAAGTGCCGCACGACGAGCTGACGGCGGCCCTGGAACAGGTCGAGCAGCGTCACCCGCCCCGACGGCGAGTCGAACACGTACTCCTTCTCCACCGGCACGACGGGCATGGCCCGGCGGGCGGCGCTGAGCTTGTCGCGGGCGCGGGTCAGCGCCTTCTCCTCCTCCAGCAGCTTCTCCCGGGCCGTGGTCCATTCCTCACGCGAGACGATCTGCGGAAAACTCATCGTTCCTCCCTCGACGGTCGCCGCCTGGCCGCGGGGAGGCCGGGCGACACCTGCGAGCCTGGCACGGGCCCCGCCTGCCGACTTCTCCTCTCGTGCCCTCCCACCGCCCGTCCTGTGTGGACGCCGGGCAATCCGGAAGAGGCTATGGCGCACGAGGTGTGACAGCGTCGATGGCGCCTGGCCGACACGACCCCGGTCGATCCGGTCGCCTGCGTTGAGGAGGACACGTGTCCACGACCACCGAAGCACCCACCCGCGAGGAGCTGGTCCAGCGGGCGGCGGGTCTCGTCCCGCTGATCCGCAAGCACGCGGCGTGGCAGGAGGAGAATCGTCGGCTGCACGACGAGACGGTAGCCGCGATCGAGGAGGCGGGGCTGTTCAGGCTCCGCACGCCCCGCCGCTACGGCGGGTACGAGGTGGACGCCCGCACGCTCGTGGCGGTCGCCACCGAGCTGGGGCGGGGCGACGCCAGCACCGCCTGGGTCACCTCGGTGCTGTGGATCCCCACCTGGATCGCCGGCCTGTTCCCCGACGAGGCCCAGGACGAGGTGTTCGCCGTCCCCAACGCCCGGGTGTGCGGCACCAACAGCGTCGGCGGCACGGCGGTGCCCACCGACGGGGGCGTCGTCGTCAACGGCAGCTGGCACTTCATCAGCGGGGCCCACCACGCGCAGTGGCAGGAGATCGCGGTGGTCGTGCTGCGCCCGGACGCCGAGCCGGAGCCGATCATGGCGCTGGTGCCGATCGGCAGCCTGGAGATCGTGGACGACTGGTACACCACCGGCCTGACCGCCACCGGCAGCGTCACCACCGTGGCCCGGGACCTGTTCGTCCCGAACAGCCACATTATCCCGATGAGCGCGGCGATGATCCCGCAGGGCCTGTCGCAGGGCAACGCCGACTCCCCCGTCTGGCGTACCCCGGCGGCGCTGAACGCGGCGGCGTCGGGCGTGGGGGCGGCCGTCGGCGTGGCCAAGGCCGCCCGCGACGAGTTCTTCGACCGGCTGCCCGGCCGGAAGATCACCTACACGGAGTACGAGAACCAGAGCGAGGCCCCGGTCACCCACCTGAAGGTCGGCACCGCGCTCATGAAGATCGAGCAGGCCGAGTTCCACGCGTACCACGCCGCCGACCTCGTCGACACGAAGGCCGCCACCGGCGCCGAGTGGACCCTCGAGGAGCGGGCCCGGGTGCGCGCCGACCACGGCTGGGCGACCCGGCTGGCCAAGGAGGCGGTCGACCTCTTCGCCTCCGCCAGCGGCGGCACCTCCATCTACCGCGACGTGCCGATCCAGCGGATCGTCCGCGACGTCAACGCGATGAGCCTGCACGGGCTGATCAACCCCGACACCAACACCGAGCTGTACGGCCGGATCGCCTGCGGCCTGGGCCCGAACACCCTGTTCGTCTGAGCCTTCCCCGCACGTGGCGGGCCGCCCGGCGCACCCCCTCGCCGGGCGGCCCGTCGCACCTTGCGGGCGCCGGGGAGGCCGGCTCCGCGGCGGCGGTCAGCCCAGCGCGGCGACCCGGGGCCGCAGCCCGTCGATCAGCTCCGGCGGGGCGGCGAGGACGCGGCTGCCGCTCACCTCGACGGCCGCGCCGGCCTCGACGGCGATCACCAGCCCCGCCGCCCAGTCCCACCGGAAGGTGCGGTCCTCGACGTACGCGTCGCAGCGGCCCGCCGCGATCCAGGCCAGGGCCAGCGCGGTGGAGCCGAGCATCCGCACCCCGCGCACGTCGCCGGCCAGGTCGGCGACCACGGCCGCCTGCACCTTGCGGTGGGCCACGTCGTAGGCGTACCCGGCGGCGAGAATCACCTCGTCGAGCGCGACGCCGGCGGGCCGGGCCAGCGGAACGTCGTCGCGGTACGCGCCCCGGCCCCGGACGGCGTGGAACAGCTCGTCGTGCACCGGGTCGAGCACCACCCCGAGCACCGGCCGCCAGCCGTCCGGCGTCTCCTCCTCGCAGGCCACGCTCACGCACCAGAACGGGATTCCGGAGACGTAGTTCACGGTGCCGTCGAGGGGGTCCAGCACCCAGCGCAGCCCGGAGCTACCGGTGCGGCCGCTGCCCTCCTCGGCGACGATGCCGTCGTCGGGCCGGCGGGCGCGCAGCAGCTCCACGATGCGCGCCTCGCTGGCCCGGTCCGCCTCGCTCACCAGGTCGGTGGAGGCCGTCTTGTGGTCGACCCGGCCGTGGTCGCCGAAGCGCCGCAGCAGCTCCCGGCCGCCGAGCCGCGCCGCCTCCTCGGCGACCCGCCGGCAGTCGTCCAGCTCGGCACCGCTGACCATCGCGTTCTCCTCGTGTCGGCCGCAGGGACGGTCGTGATCGTCGCACCGGGACCCGCCCCGGCACCAGTCGCGCGACGTCCGAGCGCCATGCCCGGAGCCGGCCCTCCCGGTCGGTTCGGGCACACTGGGGACCGACGCCCGGGGCATCGACGCCCGCCGGCCTGCCCCGACGCCGTCGCGCCACGGGCAGGCAGCGCCCCATGGACACATCGGGCACTCCGGGCACGGCCGAACGGCTGTTGACCCGGATCCGGGACGGGATCATCGGCGAGGGCGAGGTGCTGGACGGGCCCTACGGGCCGCGGCGGATCAGCTACGCCGACTACACCGCCTCCGGGCGGGCACTGGACTTCGTGGAGGACGCCGTCCGGGACTGGGTGCTGCCCCGCTACGCCAACATTCACACGGGGAGTTCCGCCACCCGCCTGGCCACGGGGCGGCTGCGCGAGGACGCCCGGCGGATCGTCCACGACGCCGTCGGCGGGAGCGACGAGCACGTCGTCGTCTTCCGCGGTTCGGGGGCCACGGCGGCGGTCGACAAGCTGGTCGGGATGCTCGAACTACGGCTGCCGGACGGGCCGGCACACCGCCACGGCCTGCTCGACCGCATCTCGCCCGGGCAGCGGCCGGTGGTGTTCGTGGGCCCCTACGAGCACCACTCCAACGAGTTGCCGTGGCGCGAGACGTACGCCGACGTGGTCGTCATCGGCGCGGACCGCGACGGGCAGATCGACCGCGCGGAGCTCGCCGCCCAACTGGCCCGGTACGCGGACCGGCCGCTGCGCATCGGCAGCTTCTCCGCCGCCTCCAACGTCACCGGCATCCTCTCCGACACCGACGCGATCGCCGCGCTGCTGCACGCCCACGGCGCCCTGTCGTGCTGGGACTACGCCGCCGCCGGCCCGTACGTGCCGATCCGGATGGGCGAGTCGACGCCGGGCGCCGCCGACGGCAAGGACGCGGTCTTCCTGTCCCCGCACAGGTTCGCCGGCGGCCCGCAGACGCCCGGCGTCCTGGTGGTGCGCCGGGACCTGGCCCGCAGCCGGGTGCCGACGACCCCGGGCGGCGGCACCGTGGCGTTCGTCGACCCGGTCGGTCACCGCTACCTCGACGATCCGGTCGCCCGGGAGGAGGGCGGCACGCCGGCGATCGTCGAGTCGATCCGGGCGGGGCTGGTGTTCGCCCTGAAGCAGGCCGTCGGCACCGACGTCATCCGGGCCCGCGAGGAGCGGCTGTGGTCGCGGGCGCTGCGCCGCTGGTCGGCGACCTGATCGCCCGCCACGGGCACCGGCTGCTGACCGACTACCGGTTCGACGCCCGCAGCGGCCTGTGGCGGCACCGCAGCGGCCCGGGACGGTCGCTGCGCCTGGCCGACCTGGGCCCCCTGCTGGTCGGCGAACCGATGCCGGCCGGTGGCGCGCCACCCACCGGCCGGCGGGAACGGGTCGGCGAGGAGGCCCTGGCCGGGTACCTGCGCGCGGCGCCGCGCCGGACCCGACCGGATCGATCGGATCCAGCGCGGGGCCGGGGTCACACCCGGGTCGGGGCCACCGAGAAGTCGCCGGTGGCGGTGCCCGCGCGCACGCGCCGGGAGACGACGACGCCGAAGACGGCCGCGGTGAAGAACATGACGAAGCCGTACGTCACCGACGGCATCGCCATCGTCGAGTTGTCGAGCAGCGTCGGGCTCATCCCGATGGTGATGGCCAGGCTGGCGTTGTGCAGGCCGATCTCGAAGGCCGAGGCGATCGACTCCCGCTCGCCGACGCGCAGCAGGCGGGGGCCGAAGTAGCCGAGACCCATGCTGATCAGGTTGAACGCCACCACCGCGACGATGATCTCGCCGAGGATGTCGAACACCTCCTCGCCGAGGCCGGCGATCACGCTGGAGATCATCAGGATCAGCACCACCACCGAAAGGATCTTGACGGCGCGCTCCATGCGCGTCGCGGCGTTGGTGAATCTCGCGCGGATCGCCATGCCGATCGCGATCGGGATCAGCACCAGGGCGAACACCTGGATCACCTTGTCGAACTGGAGCCCGATCGAGCTGTCCGAGCCGACGAAGCC
This sequence comes from Micromonospora sp. NPDC002575, assembly GCF_042889525.1. NCBI lineage: Bacteria > Bacillati > Actinomycetota > Actinomycetes > Micromonosporales > Micromonosporaceae > Micromonospora > Micromonospora sp. NPDC002575. The sequence continues at coordinate 26,229 of NZ_JBIARA010000002.1, forward strand.
CGCCACCGACAGGTTCACGATGACCGGCAGGGTGAACAGCGCGAGCACCGAGTTGACGGCGGTCAGCGAGATGTTGAGCGCCAGGTCACCCTTGAACAGGTGGCTGTAGAGGCTGGCCGTGCTGCCGCCCGGCGAGGCGGCGAGCAGCATCATGCCGACCGCCAGCTCGGGTCGCAGGTCGAACGCGACGACCAGGCCCAGGCAGATCGCCGGCAGGATCAGCATCTGGGAGACCAGGCAGACGACCATCGCCTTGGGGAAGCGCACCACGCGGCGGAAGTCGTCGAGGGTCAGCGTGAGGCCGAGCCCGAGCATGACGATGCCGACGGCGATAGGGAAGAGTATGAGCACGGTGTCGTTACTCATGATGGCTCCGCCTTCCGGGGGTAAGAGATCCATGAGTTTCACACCGCCGGCCACCGCGCCGGTTCTCGAAGATTGCCCTATACGCGGCAGGAATCATGCGCCCACGCCACCGCCGAGTGCTTGACCGCTCAACCTTTCGGCGTTAATTTGACGTACGTCGATTAATTGTCGAGAGGAAGCCATGCTGCTGAGGTCCCTTGCCCTTGCCGCATCCGCCGCGAGCCTGCTGGCCACCGCGCCGGCCGTGTCGGCGGCGCCTTCCGAGGCGACAGAAGCATGGCCGCCTGGGAATTGCGCGCAGGGCACCTTCTGCGTCTGGCCCAACTGGGCGCACCCGAATCCCGCCCCCGTGGAAACTCCGTCTCTGGTGACCTCCGGCGAGTGGTCCGGCAGCGTCCCGGCGAAGACCTACTACAACTACACGCCCCGCAACGTCGACATGAAATACTCCTACACCTGGCCGGACGGGTCGACGAGCCACTACACGCTCTGCACGCCCCCCGGCGGCAACATCTTCTATCTTCCGGTGACCGTGACGCAGCTCAGCTGGCACGAGGGCTCCTGCTGACACCCGCACCCCCTGCCCACGTCCCCGGGAGCGCGACTACGTTGGCCAGTCGTGCACGTCGTACCCGATTACGACCTGGCCTGGCGCGACTGGGCCGTCGCCCTGGCCGGCGCGGTCGCGCTGCTGCTCGCCTCCTGGGCGCTGCTGATCCTGCTGGCCCGCCGGCTCCCGCCCGGCCTGCTGCGGGACCTCGCCGCCTTCGTCCCGGACTGCGTCACCATGCTCTGGCGGCTGCGCCGGGACCCCCGGGTGCCCCGCCGGGCGAAGCTCGCCGTCCTCCTCGCCGGCCTGTGGGTGGCCAGCCCCGTCGACCTGATCCCCGAGTTCCTGCCCGTCATCGGCCCCCTCGACGACATCGTCGTGGTGGCGCTCGCCCTGCGCTACGCCGGCCGGCAGGTGCCCCGGGACGTCCTGCTGGCCGCCTGGCCCGGCGAGACCCGGCTCATCGAGCGGCTCCTCGGCACGCCGTCAGCCCCGTAGGGCGCTGTCCGCGCCACGCCGGGCGGCAGCGCCGCGCTGGCGGGCCGACTCGTAGAGCACGACGGTAGCGGCTGCCGCCGCGTTCAGGGAGCTGGCGGCCCCGGACATCGGGATCCGGACGAGTTGGTCGCAGGCCGCCCGCCAGCCGGCGCTGAGACCGGTGGTCTCGTTGCCGATCAGGAGCAGCGTGGGCTGTGTGAGGTCGTGCTCGGCGGCCTCCACCGCGCCGTGTTCGTCGGTGCCCACGACGCCGACGCCGATGCCGCCGGCGCGTAGGTCGCCGACCCAGGACAGCACGGCCTGGTGCGCGGGCACTCGGACCACGGGCAGCGCGAACAGCGAGCCGGTGCTCGCCCGCACCGCCTTCGGGTCGTACACGTCGGCGGCATGGCCGGTGACGATCACACCGGACGCGCCGAAGGCGTCCGCGGACCGGACGAGCGTACCGATGTTGCCGGGGCTGGTGGGCCGGTCGAACACGACGGTGAGCATGGTCGGCCCGGCCGGGATGCGGCGCAGGTCGTCCTCGGGCAGGGCGACCACGGCCAGCAGCTCCGGAACCGCGTCCGCCTTGCCGCCCAACTCGTGCATCAGCTCACGGGAGACGGCGAACTTCTCGGCCCGGACCGTGTCCAGCGCCTCACGCGCCCAGCCGGACAACTGCACGTCGGCGTCGTAGAGCAGCTCCCGGATCTGCCAGCCGTGTGCGATGGCCAGGGCGATCGGGCGTACGCCCTGCACGAGGAACTCGCCACGACGCTGCCGCTTGGTCCGGTTGTGCAGCAGTGCCTCCCACTGCTGGAATCGCGCGTTGCGGCCACTCACCCGCAGACCCACCGTCGTCCCCGCCTTCCTCGTGTCCGCGCCGCCTATTCCTGCCCGAGGCCCCGGCGGATCGCGATCTCCACAGGAGAGTACGCACCGTCGGCCCGTTCCAGCTCGTACGGCGCGGCCGGCATCAGCGGCGGCTGGGCCAGGAAGCGCGGCCGTGTCCCGTGGTGCGGCTGCGCCGCGTGCACCAGGAACGGATGGCACAGGAAGACGTCGCCCGGGGAGCCGGTGGCCAGGGCGAGTGGCCGGTGGTCGGACGCCGCCACCAGGTCGGGCGCGAGGTCCAGCCCGCTCGCCCCGGCCTCCCCGTACTTCTCCAGCACCTGCGGCACGTCGAGGTGTGAGCCGACCCGGATCCGGGTCGGGGCGTCCTCCTCGCCGACCTCGCTGAACAGGAACAGCATCAGCAGCGCCCGGCCCCGGGAGCGCAGATTCGTGAAGTACCAGGTCGCGCCGTCCGGCAGGTAGCTGCCCTCGATGTGCCAGCCCGCGTCGTTCGGCTCCTCCGGGTGCGGGAACCTCAGCGGGAAGGTGCCCAGCGAATAGCGGGGCTCCCAGCGTCCCGGGCCGACGAGCAGGTCGTACGCGTGGTGGAGGAACGGCGAGTTGGGCGCGGCGGCGAACGGCCCCTGCGCCATGCCGGGCACCCAGTGCACGGGCTTCGTCCACGTGGCCGGGTCGTCCGGGTCGCAGCCCGCCTCCCGCCACAGCAGCCGCGCGCAGTCCGCGGCCACGCGCGGCGCGACGGCGCCCGGCAGCTTCACGAAGCCGTCGCGAAGGAACCGGGATACCAGGGTCGTGTCGTCCATGGCCCCATCGTGCGGCGGCACCGGCCCCGAGCACCCGACACTTTCCGCGCCGTTTCGATCGGGTGTGGCCGCGACGACGCCGGACACGATACGGAGCCGATCAGCACGGTCCTCGATCCTGCGGACGATAACCTGCCTACGGTGCCTCGAACCGCATGACCGGAAGGAGCCGGCTGGGATGACGGCAGGCCGAGCGATGCCGACGCAGGACGACGTGCTCGGGTACTTCCACACGCTGTCGAACTGGGGACGGTGGGGCGACGAAGACCAGCTCGGCACCCTGAACCACATCACCGACGACGTCCGGCTGGCGGCGGCGCGGGCCGTGCGCCACGGCAGGAGCGTGTCGTGCGCGTGGGAGGTTGCCGCACCGGAGGAGATGGAGCGGTCGACGACGACGTGCCCGTGCGCCGCCGAGATGCCGGGTGCCGAGAACATGCCGCCCGGCTTCCACGCCGACCGACGCTGGGGCTTCTCGTCCGAGCGGATCGGCATCACGTTCCACGGCAACACGCTCACCCACGTCGACTCGCCGTGCCACGTCTTCTGGGACGGCACGATGTACAACGGGCGGTCACACTCGTTGGTCGACGCCGCAACGGGGTCGGCGTGGGCGGCCGTCACGGCGGCGGCGAACGGGATCATCACGCGGGGCGTCCTGCTCGACGTCGCGAGGGCCCGCGGTGTGCCGTGGCTGGAGTCGGGGCAGGGTGTGACGCCCGACGATCTCGAGGAGGCCGAGCGCCGCCAGGGAGTACGGGTGCGGTCCGGCGATGCGGTGCTCCTTCGGACCGGCCATGGCCGCTTCCGGCACGAGGGCGGCGCGGCCAGCGGTTTCACGCAGGCCGGCTGGCACGCGTCCTGCCTGCCCTGGTTGCACGAACGCGGCGTCGCGCTGATCGGCGCCGACACGCCTCAGGACGTTCAGCCGTCGGGGTACGACGACGTGTTGATGCCGGTTCACGCCGTGGGTCTCGTCGCGATGGGTCTGTGGCTGCTCGACAACTGCGACTTGGAGGCGTGCGCGACGACGGCTGCCGCGCTCGGCCAGTGGGACTTCCACCTCGCGGTCGCGCCGATCCGCTTCGCCGGTACGTCCGGCAGCCCGGTCAACCCGATTGCGACGTTCTGACCGCGTGTCCTCGGGCCGGAAGGGGGCCAGACCTCGATGGCCGACGCCGGCCGGTCCTGCGGGTCCTTGGCGAGCAGCCAGGTGACGAGCCGGAGCACGTCGTCAGGCACGCCGGCCCGGCGACCGCGACCGACGGGTCGCGCTCGGTTCGGTCGTCGGCTGCCTGGCTAGGACTTGCCGCCGCCGTACAGGTCGTTCAGCTCGCGGTAGGCCGTCAACACGGCCGTCGTCTCGTCGGCGAGCTGCTCGCCCGCGTAGGCCCCGGCATGGGAGCCGTCGAGCGACAGCTTGTTGAGAGCAGCCTCCGTGCGCTGCAACGTGTCTTCGAGATCCTGGTCCCGGACGAACCTTTCCCCCGCCTCGGCAGTGGCCGTCAGATGGGACGTCAGTCTTGCGAGGTCCGCATTGGCCTCTTCCCACAGCTCGTCGGCCCGCCGCTGCTGGCTCTGGAGGTCCAGGTGGGCGCGTTTCGACTCGAATGAGCCGTCCGAAGCGTGCCGGCCCAAGTCGTCGCGCACCTCACGGATTTCCTGCCTGCGCGCCAGAACCCCCGCCCCCTCCCAGAGGCTCTCCGCCACCAGCTCGGCGGCTTCGTTCGGGTCGACGAGGCTGTCCAGAGCGGGCAGGGTCCTGCCGATCCGCTCGGCCAAGGTTTGCAGATCCCGGAACGCCAGCCGCTCCTCGTGGGTGGCGATGAGGCGGTGGATGTCCGGATAGATGTCGATGTCGGGAGCGACCACGGTGCTGCGGCTGGCCGCTTTGCGTGCAGCGGTAACCGCCAACAGAACGAGGGCCAGGTCTACGGCCAGGAGCAACCACCAGTAGGCGGCGGACGACAGGCCGCAGACGTACAGGGACACGATGGCCACCACGATGAGCTGGATGGTGACGCGTTTGCTCGCCGCGCTCCCGGTGATGTGCTGACCGGGGGTCACCTCCGTGATGCTGCCCCACTCGTGCACATTCGCCCTGCCGCTCATCCGCATTTCGGTCAGGGCGACGGCGGTCACCTGCGAATCGCGGCCGATCCAGAGGTGGAAGGCGTGGTCGGACGGGGACAACCGTCCTCCTCTCGGGGTGTGAGGCTAGGCGATGCCTTGCGCCGGCGGATCATCTGGTACCGCTTGCGGGCGAACTGGTTACCTGCGGACAAAGGATTATGTCCGCCGCTCCGCGTCGGGCAAGCCCGTCGACCAGCGGGGATGCCGGTCCGTTTCGTCGGCGGCGATGGACTTTCGGGCCTTGCCGGCCGGCTCGTTCGGTGCCGCTCGGCTGGTCGGGGCGATCAACGCCGCTGGCCAGGCCGTCGGCGGCCAGTTTCACCAGCTCCACTCCAGCTCGACAGCATGTCGGATTGCCGACTCGAACGCGCCGAGCCGTCGGAGCGCCTTCCCCAGCGCTCGCTGCTCCGCCACCGGCAGCCGCCGCACATGCGCCCGCCGCATGTCGAAGCGCAGCATCCCCGACAGCTCCCCGACGGTGAGGTCTTCGTCCAGGTGGCGCTCTACCGGGCCATGAGGTCGCTGCACAGCGAGGGCGTCAACGTCGAGGGCGTGGACATCCCCACCGCCCGACGGTGCCTGGGCACCCCCAATCCGAGACAAGGAGGAAGTCTGTGAATGATCGCCGGCTCAACCCCACCGCGTCTCTTACGGGCTCGACCGCCCCCGACCGCTTTGCCTGCGGTGACATCGGACCCGGCCCCAGGGTCGCCGGTGGAACGACCTGTGCAACCGTCCCGCTTCACCTCGCCTCACCCCACGAGGCGGGGTGAGTCCAGCAACCGATAACGTTCCGTTACTGGCTGTGGCCGGCGCTTCCCGGTGCCGGTCGGCGTGACTCTGGGTCATGCCCCGTCGACCCCGCAGGACATCCCGCCTCTCCTTTGCTCTGCACCCATATCCGCAACACCACAGTCGACCTGCGCGCATGCGAGATCGCGAATGGCCGGGGCCCGCGTCGGACCGTCGCGCTGCGTGGAGCGTTGCGTCCGTGGGTGCAGAGCAAAGGGGCCAGACCGAGGGGTGGTGCGGCCGGGCCGGACGGTCGCGTTGTGTCACGTACAACGGGCGGGTTCAAGCGCGGGGCGCGGCGGCCCGGCCCGGCGGCGGGCCCTGCGGGGGGCGGTCGGGCCCCGGCCTGGGCGGTCGCGGCCCGGCCGCGACAGCGGGCCCGGGCGGGGTGGGGTGTTCGGCGGGCGGCGACGCCGGTAACGTTGCGCCCCATCACGCCCGGCGGCCGCACCGCCGGCTCTCGGATAGGTCCGACTCTACGGAGGATGCCGGATGTCCCACGGCGGGGAAACCTTCGCGGTACGCAACGAGCCGAACGGGCGGCCGAGCTTCGAGCAGGCGTTGCGCGGCTACGACAAGCGGCAGGTCGACCGGTACGTCGAGCAGGTCGAGGCCGGGGCCTCGGCACTGACTGCCGAGCGGGACCGGGCGCAGCACCAGCTGCGCAACCTGACCCTCCAGTTCCAGGCGCTACAGGCGGAGGTGTCCGAGCTGCGCCAGCGGCCGGCGCAGGTGGACCGGGCGTCGTTCCGGGACCTGGGGCCGATGGTCGACCAGATCCTCGCGCTGGCCGAGAAGCAGGCCGCAGCGATAACGGAGACCGCCGCGCAGCGCGCCGGCGACCTGCAGGCCGAGGCGGAGCGGATCCTGGTGGAGGCGCGGGAGCACGCCGCCCAGGCGCTGCACGACCTGGAGGCGGAGCTGTCGGCGCGCCGCGCCGAGCAGGAGAAGGCGTACGAGGAGCGGCGTTCGGCGGCGGAGGCGCAGCTCGCGGATGTGCAGGAGCTGGTGGAGCAGCTCCGGACCGACGGCGAGGCCGCGCACGAGCAGGCCCAGCAGGAGGCGAAGCGGATCAACGAGCTGACCGCCCAGCAGGTGGAGCAGGCGCGGGCGGCGGCCGAGGCGTTGACCAAGGCGGCCCGCACGCAGATCCAGCAGGAGGTGCAGGCGGCGCGCGCGCAGAGCCAGCAGGAGCTGGCGCAGTGGCGGGTCAACGTGGAGCGGGAGATCAACGAGCGGCGGGCGGCTGCCGAGCAGGAGCTGGCCGAGCACCGGGCGGCGGCCGAGCGGGACGTCGCCGGGCAGCTCACCGCCGCCGAGGAGAAGATCGCCACGCTGATCGCCGAGGCGCAGCAGTATTCGACGGAGGTGCGCAAGCGCGCCGACGAGCAGGCGACGGCGCACCAGGAGCAGTTGACCGCCGTGCAGCAGGAGGTGGGCAGCCAGCGGCAGGCGTTGACGCAGCTGCACACCGAGTTGGACACCGCACAGCAGCAGCTCGCCCAGATCCGCCGGGAGGGGTCGGCGCTGGAGAACGAGGTCCACCAGTTGCAGCAGCGGCTGGCCGAGGTCCGTCAGGAGCTGACGGCGGAGGCGAACCGGCTGGAGGAGGCGCGCAACGCCGCCGACTCGGCCGAGCGGCACGCCAAGGACGTGCGGGCCCGGGTGCAGCGGGAGGCGAAGCGGGTGGCCGATCTGGCCGCCGCCGCCGTGATGGCCGCCGCGGCGGGGGGCGGGGAGACCGCCGAGTTCCCGACGGTGAAGCCGCGGCAGGCGGCCGGGGCGGACCGCCTCGCCGCCGAGATCGCCGAGCTCAGCGAGGTGGGCGAGGCCGCCGAGCAGCCCGCCGAGGAGGCCGCGGCGACGGCCCCGGAGACGGCCGTCCGGTGAGGTGCCCGGCGGCGCCGGCAGCGTAGCCGACAGCCGCCGCCCGGCGGGTGGATGTCGTGCCGGGCGGCGGCTGTCGGCGTACGAGGTCAGCAGCCGCAGGTGTAGTACAGGATGTCCCAGTGGTTGCCTTCCTTGGTGTACAGGTTGCCGGAGGCGGACCGGTACTGGTAACCGAAGCCGGGGATGTAGCCGACGTAGGCGAAGTGCGCCGAGATGTAGTTCTGCGCGCAGGTGGTCAGGCCGATGTCGAGCTTGTAGCCGTTCCAGTGGCTGTAGGTGCCGTCGGCGTGGCCGACCTCGGTGCCGGCGGTGATGGTGATCGCGCAGCCGCTGACCCGCTTGAACGTGATGATCCCGTCGATGGTGGCCTGTCGGATGCCGTCGAACGACGTGCAGGTGGGGGTGTAGCGGTCGCTGCAGTTGCCGCTGGAGGTCCAGGAGATGCCGGCGGCCGACAGTTGGGACGCGGCGCTGGAGTGGGTGATCGCCAGGGCGGGGCTGGCGAAGCCGAGCGTGACGCCGAGGGCCGCGAGGGCGGCGACGAGCAGGGTCACCGCTCGGCGGCGCAGCGTGGGGCGGGTCGTGGACATGGTTCTCCCGTATCGCCGTGAGAAGGGTTGGATTTTTGCGGTTCAGGGGGCCGGCCTTGCAGGATTTCTACCAGACATCGACGCTCATGACTAGATACAGGCGACTGCGGGTCGGTCGGTGACCAGGTTGTCGGCACGGCCTGTTACGGTCGCGCCGCCGCTGCACCAGTCGAGCCGGAGGTTGGCGTGTTCCGCTCCCACTTGTCGTCGTTCGCCGGGCTGCCCGTGCTGCCCTTCACCCCTGGGATCAAACTGCCCAACGACCCGTCGGCCGTCGCGTGGCGGCTGGAGGTGGAGGACTTCGAGGCCGACCCCGAGGAGTTCGCCGCCCTGGTCGCGGCCCTGCGCGACGAGGTGCCCGCCGACGCGGTGCGGGCCCTGGTGATCGGCGAGTGGGGTTCGGCGTACGAGCGGGCGCTGCCGGTGGAGCTGCTGGTCGAGGCGGCGCAGCGGTGGACGTCGCTGCGGGCGGTCTTCCTCGCCGACCTCGTCAGCGAGCAGTGCGAGATCTCCTGGCTCACGCACGGTGACATCACCGGGCTGCTGACGGCGTACCCGTCGTTGGAGGCGCTGTGGGTGCGCGGCGCCAACGAGCTGCACCTGACGCCGGTGCGCCACGCCGGCCTGCGGGAGCTGGTCTTCCAGACCGGCGGGCTGCCCGGGGCGGTGGTCCGCGCCGTCGGCGGCTGCGACCTGCCCGCCCTGGAGCGCCTGGAGCTGTGGCTCGGCCGGTCCGACTACGGCGGCGACACGACCACCGACGACCTCGCCGAGGTGCTCGCCGGCACCCGGCTGCCGGCCCTGCGCCGCCTCGCGGTGTGCAACGCCGAGGGCGCCGACCGGGTCGCCGCGGCCGTCGCCGCCGCGCCGGTGGTCGAGCGGCTGGACGTGCTCGACCTGTCCAAGGGGGTGCTCACCGACGCCGGGGCCGAGGCGCTGCTGGCCGGTCGGCCGCTGACCCACCTGCGCCGCCTCGACCTGCACCACCACTTCCTGTCCGAGGAGGCCGCCGGGCGGGTCGTCGCCGCCCTGCCCGGCGTCGAGGTCGACCTGTCCGAGCCACAGAAGGCCGACGTCTACAACGGCCGCGAATACCGCTTCACCGCGGTCGGGGAGTGAGGCTGCCATGAGCGTCCTGTCGCACGCCGAGTCCTTCGCCGGCCTCCGGGTCGTCCAGGTCCCCGCCGACGGCCCGCTGCCGGCCGTCGACGGGCCCGTCGCCTGGCGCATCGACCACCCCGACTGGGACGGCAGCAGCAAGCAGAAGCTCTCCCCCGGCTTCCGGGACGCGTTCGACCGGTTCGTCGACGCCGCCGGAGAGTCCGTGCAGGCCCTCGTCGTCGGCGCCTGGGGGTACGCGGCGTTCAACGTCGCCCCGATCGACCAGCTCTGCGCCGCCGCGCCGCGCCTGCCGAACCTTCGGGCGCTGTTCCTCGGCGACATCCTCAGCGAGGAGTGCGAGATCTCCTGGATGCGGGTCGGCGACGTGAGCCGGCTGCTGACCGCGTACCCGAAGCTGGAGGCGCTGCGGGTGCGCGGCGGCGAGGACTTCCGCTTCTCGCCGGTGCGCCACGAGCGGCTGCGCCGCCTCGAGGTGGAGAGCGGCGGCCTGAGCGGCGACTTCGTCCGCGCGGTGCTCGACTCCGAGCTGCCCGCGCTGACCGACCTGGAGCTGTGGCTCGGCGTCGAATACTACGGCGGCGACACGACCGTCGACGATCTGGCTCCGCTGCTGGCCGGGCAGCGGTTCCCCGCGCTGCGCCGGCTCGGGCTGTGCAACGCCGAGCACGCCGACGAGATCGCCGAGGCCCTGGCCACCGCGCCGGTGGTGCGGCGGCTGGAGCTGCTGGACCTGTCGCTGGGCACGCTGTCCGACCGGGGCGCGCTCGCCCTGGCCGGCGGGCAGCCGCTGACCCACCTCACGAAGCTGGACCTGAGCCACCACTACGTCTCCGACGAGGTCGTCGCGGCGGTCCGGGCCGCCCTGCCCGGCGTGACGCTGGACGTGTCCGACCCGCAGGCGCCCGACATCGACGACGACGAGGAGCACCGGTACACGGCGGTGTCGGAGTGACATGCGCCTGACCGTCGTCGGCAACCCCGACAACCGCCGCGTCGGCCTGTTCACCGCCGCCGTGCTCGCCGCCGGGCTGCCCCGGCCGGCGGTGCTGCCCTGGGCCGACGTGCTCACCGGGGCGGCCCCGCCGCCGGCCGGCGCGCTGGTGCGCGTCGACTCCCCCGGCGAGGACCCGCACGTGGACCGGCTGTTGCGGCGGGCGGCCGTCCCGGCTCGGCACGGCGAGCTGGTCGGCCTCGCCGACGCGTACGCCGGGCTGGTCGACGGCCTGGCCCGGGTCGCCGCCGGCGGCGCGAAGCTGCTCAACGACCCCGGCGACGTGGCGGCGCTGTGCGACAAGCGCCGCTGCCACGCGCGGCTGTCCGCCGCCGGGGTTCCGGTCCCGGCGGCGCTGCCCGGGGTCGACGGGTATGCGTCCCTGCGGGCCGCGATGGCCGCCGCCGGGTGGGCGCGGGTGTTCGTCAAGCCCGCCCACGGCTCGTCGGCGGCCGGGGTGCTGGCCCTGGCGGTGGGCCCGCGCGGCGTGCGGGCGGTCACCCCGATCGAGGTCGCCCCCGACGGGCTGTTCAACTCGCTGCGGGTGCGCGCCTACGACGACGAGGCGACCGTCGCCGCGCTGGTCGACCGGATCGCCGGCGAGGGGCTGCACGTGGAGCGGTGGCTGCCCAAGGCGGGGCTCGGCGACCGGGTCGTCGACGTGCGGGTGGTGGTGGTCGCCGGGCGGCCCACCCACGCGGTGGTGCGGGCCGCCACCGGGCCGCTGACCAACCTGCACCTGGGCAACGCGCGCGGCGACCTGGCCGAGCTGCGGGCCGCCGCCGGCCCGGCGGCGTGGTCGGCGGCGATGGAGACCTGCGTACGGGCCGCGGCGTGCTTCCCGCGCAGCCTGCACGTCGGGGTGGACCTGATGTTCCTGGTCGGCTGGCGGCGGCACGCGGTGGCAGAGGTCAACGCGTTCGGCGACCTGCTGCCCGGGGTGCTGGCCGACGGCCGGGACACCTACGCCGAGCAGGTGCACGCGCTGACCAGCGGCCGGTGGGAACGCTGGCGGGCTACCGCCACAGCAGCGGCCCCGCAGTCCGGCACGCGGGCGGCGGAGGTGGTCGCGTGCGGGACCTGATCGGAAGCCACGACGTCTGCCTGGTCACCCTGGACACGCTGCGGTTCGACGTGGCCGATCGCCTGGCCGCCGCCGGGCGTACCCCCGCCCTCGCCCGGGTGCTGCCTGGCGGCCGGTGGGAGCGGCGGCACTCTCCCGCCAGCTTCACCTACGCCGCGCACCACGCGTTCTTCGCCGGTTTCCTGCCCACCCCGGCCGCGCCGGGGCGGCACGAGCGGCTGTACGCGGCGGCGTTCCCCGGCAGCGAGACCTCCGGCGAGCGCACCTGGGTGTTCGACGCGGCGGACCTGCCGACCGCCCTCGCGCGGGAGGGCTACCACACTCTCTGCCTGGGCGGGGTGGGCTTCTTCAACCGGCGGGGCGCGCTCGGGTCGGTCCTGCCCGGCCTGTTCGCCGAGGCGCACTGGGAGCCGGAGTTCGGCGTCACCGCCCCCGGCTGCCTCGACGCGCAGCTCGACCGGCTCGCCGAGACGCTGCCCCGGGTCCCGGCGCGGCAGCCGCTGTTCACGTTCCTCAACGTCGCGGCGCTGCACCAGCCCAACCGGCACTACCTGCCCGACGCCGACGCCGACGACCTGGCCAGCCACGCCGCCGCCCTGGAGTACGTCGACAGCCGCGTGGGCCGGCTGTTCGCCCTGCTCACCGGGCGGGGCCGGCCGGTGTTCACGATCGTCTGCTCCGACCACGGCACGGCGTACGGGGAGGACGGCCACACCGGCCACCGGGTCGGCCACGACGTGGTGTGGACCGTCCCGTACGCCCACTTCACCCTGCGACCGGGAGAATGGTGACCAGCAACCTCGCGGGCCTCGACGGCTCGCCGTACCAGCAGTACCTGTACGCCTACCCGCACAAGACGTCGTACCGGGCGCTGCGGCCCCGGCCGCTGCTCGCCGACGTGTGGCGGGCCGAGCCCCGCGACGCGCTGTTCCTCTACGCGCACGTGCCGTTCTGCGAGATGCGCTGCGGCTTCTGCAACCTGTTCACCCGCACCGGCGCGCCCGCCGAGCAGGTCACGGCGTACCTGCGGCAGCTGCGCCGGCAGGCCGAACGGGTCGCCGACGCCGTCGGCGGCGACGCCGGCTACGCCCGGGTGGCGTTCGGCGGCGGCACGCCGACGTACCTGACGGCCGGCGAGCTGACCGAGCTGTTCGACATCGCCACGTCGACGCTGGGCGCGCGGCTGCCCGGCGTGCCGCTGTCGGTGGAGACGTCGCCGGCCACCGCGACCCCGGACCGGCTCGCGGTGCTCGCCGCGCACGGCACGACGCGGGTGAGCATCGGGGTGCAGAGCTTCCTCGACGCCGAGGCCCGCGCCGCGGGCCGGCCGCAGCGGCGCGCGGAGGTGGAGGCGGCGCTCGGCGCGATCCGCGACGCGGCGATCCCGCTGCTCAACGTCGACCTGATCTACGGCATCGACGGGCAGACCGCCGACACGTGGCGACAGAGCCTCGACGCGGCGCTGGCGTGGCGGCCGGAGGAGCTGTACCTCTACCCGCTGTACGTGCGCCCGCTGACCGGGCTGGGCCGGCGGGCGCACGCCCGCGCCGACTGGGACGCCCAGCGCCTCGCCCTGTACGCGCAGGCGGTGGAGGTGCTCGGCGCGGCCGGCTACCGGCAGGAGTCGATGCGGCAGTTCCGCCGCGCGGACGTGCCCGCGCCGGACGGGCCGGACTACTGCTGCCAGGACGACGGGATGGTGGGGCTGGGCTGCGGTGCGCGGTCGTACACGACGGGCCTGCACTACTCGTTCGACTACGCGGTCAGCGTGTCCGAGGTGCGGGCCGTGCTGGACGACTATCTGGCCCGCCCGGCCGACGACTTCGCGCACGCCGAGTTCGGCTACCACCTCGACGGCACGGAGCAGCGCCGCCGGTGGCTGCTCAAGTCGCTGCTGCGCGCCGAGGGCGTCGACGCGCCCGCCTACGCGGCCCGGTTCGGCACCGCGCCGGGCGAGGACTTCCCCGAGCTGGGGCGGCTGGTCGAGCGGGGCTGGGCCACCGACGGCGGGCTGCGGCTCACCCCGGCCGGGCTGGCCCGCTCCGACGCCGTCGGCCCGTGGCTGACCTCCGCCCGGGTGCGCCGCGCGATGACCGGGTACGTGCCCCGGTGAACGACGCGGACCGGTGCGGCGGGGGCAGGGTCAGCGGCGCAGGCAGCGGGCTGGCGGTCCTCTACCGGGGTCCCCTGGCCAGTTGCAACTACGACTGTCCGTACTGCCCCTTCGCGAAGCGGCGCGACCCGCCGGACGTGCTCGCCGCCGACCGGGCGGCCCTGGAGCGGTTCACCGGCTGGGTGGCCGCGACCGGCGACGTGCGGCTGTCGGTGCTGTTCACCCCGTGGGGCGAGGGGCTGACCCGGCGCTGGTACCGGGAGGCGATGGTGGCGCTGTCGCACCTGCCGCACGTCGACCGGGTGGTCATCCAGACCAACCTGGCCGCCCGGGTGGACTGGCTGGCCGACGCCGACCCGACCCGGGCCGCGCTGTGGACGACGTACCACCCGGGGCAGGTCACCCGGGAGCGGTTCCTGGCCCGCTGCGCCCGCCTGGCCGAGCTGGGGGTGCGGTTCTCCGTCGGGGTGGTGGGGCTGCCGGAGCACCTCGGCGAGGCGCGGGCGCTGCGGGCGGCGCTGCCGCCGCACGTGTACCTGTGGGTCAACGCCGCCGAGGGCCACCGCTACGACGCCGCGCAGGAGGCGTCCTGGACGGCGCTGGACCCGCTGTTCGGCTACAGCGTGCGCCCACACCTGTCGCTGGGCCGGCCCTGCCACGCTGGGGAGACGGCGATCTCCGTGCGCGGCGACGGGACGGTGCGCCGCTGCCACTTCGTCGACGAGCCCATCGGCAACCTGTACGACGGCTCGTGGCGGGCCGCGCTGCGGCCCCGCACCTGCGTGAACGGGGCCTGCGACTGCCACATCGGGTACGTCCACCTCAAGCCGCTCGGGCTGCGCGACGTGTTCGCCGGTGGGCTGCTGGAACGCATCCCCGCCGGCTGGCCGCCCGGCTGACCGGGAGCCGACCGCCGGACCGTCCGGCCCGGCCGTTGCGTCCACCGGCCGGGACGCCGACCCGCCGCCGGCCGGCCCGGGGAGCAGGCCGGCTAGCTTGGGCCGCCGTGACTGCGCCGGTCGGCGTTTGCCGGGGCCGGGGCAGGTCGGAGAGGGGAACTGCACGTGCGTGACGACTTCCCGCGCCACCTGGCCAAGGAGCTGGACGCCGAGGATCCTCTCGCCGACCTGCGCGACCGGTTCGTGATCGCCGACGACGACCTGCTCTATCTCGACGGCAACTCCCTCGGCCGGCTGCCGGCGGCCACCCCGGCGCACCTGGACCGGCTGGTCCGCGAGGGTTGGGGCGGCGGGCTCGTCCGGTCCTGGCCCACCTGGATCGAGTGGGGCCGGCGCATCGGCGACCGGCTCGCCGCGCACGCGCTCGGCGCGCGTCCCGGCGAGGTGGTGGTCTCCGACTCCACGTCGGTGAACCTCTACAAGCTCGCCGCCGCCGCGCTGGACGACGCCGGCGACCGCCGCACGGTGCTCGTGGACGCCGAGGACTTCCCCACCGACCGGTACGTCCTGGAGGGGCTGGCCGCCGCGCGCGGGCTGACGCTGCGGCTGCTCCCCTCCGACCTCGACGAGGGGCTTCGGCTCGACGAACTGCGCGCCGCGCTCGACGGGGACGTGGCGCTGGTGGTGCTTTCGGCGGTGGCCTACCGCTCGGGGGCGCTGCTGGACATGGCGGCCGTCAACGCCGCCGCCCGGCAGGTCGGCGCGACCGTGCTGTGGGACCTGTCGCACGCGGTCGGCGCGGTGCCGATCGAGCTGGCCGCCACCGGCGCGGACCTCGCGGTCGGCTGCACGTACAAGTACCTCAACGGCGGCCCCGGCGCGCCGGCCTTCCTGTACGTCCGGCGCGAGTTGCAGTCCCGGCTGCGCCAGCCGATCCAGGGCTGGTTCGGCCGGCGCGACCAGTTCGGCATGGGTCCCGGCTACGACCCGGCACCCGACCTGGACCGGTTCCTGGTCGGCACCCCGTCGATCCTCGCCCTCGCGCCGCTCGACCCGGCCCTGGACGTGCTCGCCGAGGCCGGCATCGAGCGGGTACGCGCCAAGGGCCGTAGCCTCGGCGAGCTGATCGTGACACTGGCCGAGGCGTGGCTGACCCCGTACGGCTTCCGGGTGGCCTCCCCGCGCGAGGCGGACCGGCGCGGCAGTCACGTCTGCCTCTATCACCCGGAGGCCCTGCGGATCTCCCGGGCCCTGGCCGGGGTGGGCGTGGTGGGCGACTACCGGGCCCCGGACCGGTTGCGGCTGGGGCCCGCGCC
Source organism: Micromonospora sp. NPDC002575 (assembly GCF_042889525.1). NCBI lineage: Bacteria > Bacillati > Actinomycetota > Actinomycetes > Micromonosporales > Micromonosporaceae > Micromonospora > Micromonospora sp. NPDC002575. The sequence continues at coordinate 42,213 of NZ_JBIARA010000002.1, forward strand.
CCTGTACACGCGCCACGTCGACGTGTGGGACGCCCTGGACCGTCTGCGCCGCCTGGCCGAGCGGCGCGGCTGGGAACGGGTGCCGGGCGGGCCGTCCCGGGTCACCTGAGGGCGTCAGCAGCGCGGACGTTCCATGGCCTTCGGCAGCGCGGGCAGCGCGAACCAGACCTCGGTCCCGCCGCCCGGCGGGGACGCGATGCCGACCCGGCCGCCGTGGGCGGCGACGATGCCGGCGACGATGGCCAGGCCCAGCCCGCTGCCGCCGCCGCGCCCCGGCTCGGCCTGGGTGAACCGGTCGAACGCCCGCTCGGCGAGCGCGGCGTCGACGCCCGGCCCGCCGTCGGTGACCCGGACCGTGACGCCGTCGGCGTCGGGCTCGACGGCGACGGTGACGGGTGCGTCGGCGGGGGTGTGGGCGCGCACGTTGGCCAGCAGGTTCGCCAGCACCTGCCGCAGGGCGTGCTCGTCGCCGGTGACGGGCGCGGGCGCGGGGGCCAGCAGCCGGGCCGGCCGGCCGGGCTGGGCGGCGAGCAGGTCGGCGACGGAGTCGCGGGCCAGCACCGACAGGTCCACCCGGTCGCGGCGCAGCTGCGGCTCGGCGTCGAGGCGGGCCAGGTAGAACAGGTCGTCGAGGATCCGGCCCATCCGGACGGCCTCGTCCTCGCTGCGGGCCAGCACCTCCGCCCGGCGGCCGGGCTCGACCATGTCGTGCCGCAGGATCTGCAGGTAGCCGCGGATCGAGGTCAGCGGAGTGCGCAGCTCGTGGGAGGCGTCGGCGGCGAAGTCCCGCAGCCGCTGCTCCGAGCGGGTGCGGGCGGCGATCGCCGCCTGGAGCCGGGTGAGCATGCCGTTGACCGCGAAGGTGAGCCGGTCCACCTCGGTGCGTGGGTCGTCGACCCGTACCCCGTGCAGGGGGACCCGGCGGTCGAGGTCGCCGTCGGCGATGGCGGTCGCGGTGGCGGTGATCCGGTCCAGGGGGCGTAGCCCCCGCACCAGCAGCAGCCGGGCGGAGCCGGCCAGCAGGAGCAGCACCGCCGCGCCGCCGGCCAGCTCGACCAGCACCAGCCGGCGGACGGTCTGCGCCACCGGGGCCAGCGGCAACGCGATGAGCACGACGGCGCCGCCGGCGCGTACGGTGACCACCCGCCACTCGCCCGCCACGGTGGCCGGCGCCGACGGACCGTCGGCGGGCGGCGCGGGCAGCCGGTCGAGCAGCGGAGTGGCCGGCGGGGTGGCCGCCGAGAACCGGGTGAGCGTGCCGCGGTGGCGGATCTCCACCAGGTAGTCCGACGGGGCGACGGCGGCCCGGACCGTGCCGGGGGTCTGCCCGGCGAGCTGCTCCACCCGGGTGGCGACCACGGCGGCGGCGGAACGGAGCTGGTCGTCGGTGCGCTGCATCAGGTAGGCGTGCAGCGCCAGCGCGCTGACCAGCCCGGCGGACACGAGCGCGGTCGCGGTGAGCCCGACCAGGCCGAGCAGCAGGCTGCGGCGCAGCGGCAGCCGGTTCACCCGGGCGCGCGCAGGGCGTAGCCGAAGCCGCGCCGGGTCTCGATCAGGGGCGGCCCGAGCGGGTCCAGCTTGCGTCGCAGGTAGCCGATGTAGGTGTCGACCACGTTGGACGCGCCGTCGAAGTCGTAGCGCCAGACGGCGTCGAGGATCTGGGCGCGGGAGAGCACCCGGCCGGGGTTGAGCATGAGGTGGCGCAGCAGCTTGTATTCCGTCGGCGACAGCGACAGCAGGTGGCCGCCCCGGCGGACCTCGCAGGTCTCCTCGTCGAGTTCGAGGTCGGCGTAGCGGAGCACGCCGGTGGCGGGCACGGGGGCGGAGCCGATGCGGCGCAGCACCGCCCGCACCCGCGCGACCAGCTCCTCGACGGAGAACGGCTTGGTGACGTAGTCGTCGCCGCCGTAGGTGAGGCCGGCGATCCGGTCGCGCGGGGCGTCGCGGGCGGTGAGGAAGACGATGCCGATCTCGTGGCCGGCGGACCGCAGCGACCGGCACACCTCGAACCCGTCGCCGTCGGGCAGCAGCACGTCGAGGACGACGAGCCGGGGGCGGCTCTCCCCGGCGCGGCGCAGCGCCTCGGCCGCGGTGGTCGCGGTCACCACGTCGAAGCCGTGGAACCGCAGCACGGTGGCGAGCATGTCGACGATGTTGGGCTGGTCGTCGACGACCAGGACCCGGACGGCGGCGGCGTTCATCTCGACCAGGATCAGACCACGGGCGGCTGGGAATTCGATGAGAGTCCGGCGAGAGCGTCCGCCTTCCCCGGCTCCGGGGCGGGCCGGCGTCGGCGGCCGGGGTGCCACCAGTTGGCCCGGCCGAGCAGCGCCATCGTGGCCGGCACCAGCAGGCCCCGGACCACGGTGGCGTCCACCGCCACGGCGACGGCCATGCCGAGGCCGAACATCTTGATCACGGGGTCGGTGTGCAGGACGAACCCGGCGAAGACGGTCACCATGATCAGTGCGGCGGAGGTGATCACGCGGCCCGTGCCGGCGAGCCCGGCGCGGACGGCGGCCCGGTTGTCGCCGGTCGCCCGCCACGCCTCCTGCACGGCGCTGAGCAGGAACACCTCGTAGTCCATGGAGAGGCCGAACAGCAGGGCGAACAGCATCATCGGCACGTAGCTCTCCACGGGCACCGGCCCGGACAGGCCGGTCAGCTCCACCCCCCAGCCCCAGGAGAAGACGGCCGTCAGCACCCCGTACGCGGCACCGATCGAGACCAGGTTCATCACGGCGGCCTTGACCGCCACCACGGGGGCGCGGAACGCCACGTACAGCAGGACGGTGGACAGCCCGACGACCACGGCGATCACCCACGGCATCCGGTCCCGGACGCGGTCGGCCAGGTCGGCGCGGGTGGCGGTCGCCCCGCCGACGTGCACCTGCACGCCGCCGACCCGCACGTCGCGCAGGTCGGCGACCAGGGCGGCGGTGGCGGGGTCGCTGGGGCCGGTGTCCGGCTGCACGCCGGCCGTGGCGACCCGGCCGCCGTCGGCGAGGCGCACCGGGGCCACCGACGCGACGCCGGGCGTGGCGGCCAGCTCGCGGGTCAGCTCGGCGAGCCGGGGGTCGGCGGTCCCGGCCGCCGGGGGGTCGACGGCGGCGACGACGCTGAGCGGGCCGTTGACGCCGGGCCCGAACCCCTCGGCGAGCAGGTCGAAGCTGGTGCGGGTGGCGCTGCCCGGCGGGTCGTCGCCGGCGTCGAGCTGGCCGAGACTGAGCGTGGCGGCGGGGGCGGCGAGCACGGCGAGCAGCGCGGCGGCGAGCAGGGCCCACCGCCAGGGCCGCCGGGTCACCCGCTCGGCCTGCCGGGCCCAGCCGGTGCCGCCGTCGGCGCGGCGGCGCAGGCGCAGCGGCAGCGCGTCGAGGCGGGGGCCGAGCACGGCCAGCAGGGCCGGCAGGAGGGTCACCGCGCCGAGGACGGCCACCACGACCACCAGGCCGGCGGTCCAGCCCAGCGTGCCGAGGATGGGCACGCCGGCCACGGCGAGGCCGCCGAGGGCGATCACCACCGTGCCCCCGGCGAACACGACCGCCGCGCCGGCGGTGCCCATGGCGGCGACCAGCGCCTCGTCGGTCGGCGTGCCGACGGCCCGCAGCGCCCGGTAGCGGGTGATCAGGAACAGGGCGTAGTCGATGCCGACGCCCAGCCCGATCATCGTGGCCAGGTTCCCGGCCACCGACGGCACGGCCACCAGGTGACCGGCGAGCCCGACCGTGGCGAGCGCGCAGCCCAGGGTGAACAGGGCGGTCACCAGCGGGACCGCCGCGGCGACCAGGCCACCGAAGGCGAACAGCAGCACCACGGCGGCGACGAGCAGGCCGACCGCCTCGGCGGTGTGGGAGCCGCCCCGCTCGGCCGCCGTGGCGAGCACCCCGCCCGGCGTCGTCTCGACGCCCGCGTCGCGGGCCGGCTTCGCGGCGTCCAGCACCGCCCGGCTGAGCGCCTTGTCCACGTCGCGCACGCGCACGTCGAGGCGGACGGTGAGGTAGCCGGTGCGGCCGTCGGGGCTGAGGGTGCCGGCGCGGGCGTCGACGCCGTCGACCCGAATCACGTGCTCCACCTCGGCGAGCGCGGCGGCGGCGCGCTCCAGCGCCGCCCGGCGGTCCGGCTCGTCGAGACGGCCGGCGTCGACGCGCACCACGACCTGCCCGCTGCTGGCCGGCCCGCCGCCGTCGCGTTCGCCCAGGTCGCGGGCGAGCTGGGCGTCGCTGCCGGGCAGGGCCACGTCGTTGTCGACCGGCCGGCCGAAGGCGGCGACGCCGCCGACCAGGGCGACCGCGACGAGCAGCCAGGTGGCGAGGACCCGCCACGGCCGGCGTACGCACCAGCCGCCCAGCCGCTCCAGCGTCCGGTGGGTCCAACCGTCGGTACGGGCGTGCATCAGTCTCCTCCGCAGGCGCCGGAACGGCGGCCGTCGCCGCCCCCGGGCAGGGTCAGGTCGTGTCCGGTCAGGCGCAGCCGCAGGCCGTCGGCGGCGACGTCGACGCCCTGCCAGCTCAGGCCGGCGGGCAGGGTGGGCAGCGGCCGGGACAGGTCACGGCCGCCGGTGAGCCGCTCCACCAGCTTGGCGCCGGCGGGCCGCCGCATGCCCAACACCTCGATCTCGGTGGGGGTGACGGTGAGCCGGCCGGCGTCGATCGCGGGCCGGGCGAGCACGGTGACGGGGAGCTGCTGCCCGGCCATCGGCGCGGTGGTCTCGACGGCGAGCAGCCCGCCGACGCCCCGGTAGCGCACCGGGCGGTCGCCGACCGCGCCGGGCAGGGCGTCGAAGCCGACGCGGATCCGCAGGTCCAGCGCGCCGACGCGGGCCGGCTGCTCGCCGGGCAGCCGCACCTGGGACAGCTCGGCGTCCACCTCGGCGGCCCGCACGTCGCCGCGCGTGACGTCGGCGGCCCGCACGGTCACCCGGCCCAGCTCCCCGGTGAGCACGCCGGGCAGCACGGGGAACCCGCCGAGGTCGACCCGGGGCGGCCGGTCGAGGTCGACGGCGCACGCCAGCCGGTCGGACAGCCGCTGCGCGGCCGTCCGCGCGACCCACCGGTCCGCCACGACCGCGCCCGAGAGCAGAACCGCCACGCAGGCGGCGGTCAGCAGGACGGCTCTGCGCCGCCGGACAGTTCGCAATCGCACCGGTAGAGCAGAACAGGCTGGCCTGGACCCACCACCCGAGGACGATGAGAGGAACGTGGGAGTTCGAGGTGGCCCACCTGCGGGATCGCCCGCGCAAGGATGCCGACGGTCAGCGGGCGGCGGGGGCCTCCCGGACCACGGCGACGCCCCCGGCCGGCACCTCCACCGCCGTCTCGACCGCGACGCCGGTGAGCAGCTCCACGCCGGCGGCCGGCACCCGGTGCGCCCGGTCGGTGTGGTTGAGCAGGAACAGCCAGCTCCCCGCCGCGCCCCGCCGGCGCACCGCCTCCACCCCGGCCGGCGCGGCGGGGCAGGTCGGCGTCGCGCCGGCGGCGAGGGCCGCGTCGGTCAGCAGCCGCCGGTACGTCTCGTCGTCGGGCCGGGTGGAGACGTACCAGGCGGTGCCCGCGCCGCGGCGGTGACGGGTCACCGCCGGCTGCCCGGCGAGCGCCCCGGCGGCGTACGCGCGGACGACCTCGGCCCCGGCGAGCCCGACGGCCTCGGCCCAGATCCGCCCGACGCCGCCCCCGGCGAGGGGGATCTCGTCGCCGTCGGCGAGCGGGTGGAACTCCTCCACCCGGACGCCGAGCACGTCGCGGAACGCGCCGGGATAGCCGCCGGTGCGCACCCGGGCGTGCTCGTCGGCGACGCCGCTGAGCCAGGTCACCACGAGGTGCCCGCCGCCCTCGACGTAGCTCCGGGCCCACGCGGCGGCGGCGTCGGAGGCGAGGTAGAGGGCCGGGAGCACCAGCAGCGCGTACCCGTCGACGGGGTCGCCGGGCAGCACCACGTCGCAGCCGAAGCCGGCCCGCCACAGCGCCCGGTGCGCCGCCGCGACCTCCTCGTGGTGATTGAGGTGCCGCGCCGGCAGGCCCGGGTGTTGCAGGGCCCAGCCGCTGGCGGCGTCCCAGCCGACCGCCACCGACGCCTCGACCCTCGCGCCGTCGGTCTCGGCGATCCGGTCCAGGGCCGCGCCCAGCTCCACCGTCTCGCGGAACACCCGGCTGTCGGGGCCGGCGTGCGGCACGAGCGCGGAGTGGAAGCGTTCCGCCCCGCCGACGGGGGCGCGCCACTGGAAGTACATCGCGCCGCGCGAGCCCCGGGCGACGTGGGCCAGGCTGTGCCGGGCCATCCGGCCGGGCTCCTTGGTGTGCATCCGCCCGGCCGTGTAGATCAGGTTCGGGGCGCTCTCCATGAGCAGCCAGGCTCCGTCGGCGGCGGTGGCCCGGGCGCGCGCGCCGTGGCGGGCCCAGCCCCGGGCCAGGTCCGCTGCGAGGGCCGTCTGCTCCTCGGCCCCGCCGTCGACGGCCGACGGGTAGTGGTCGATGGCCACCAGGTCGACCTCGGCGGCCCAGCGGGCGTGGTCGACGGGCACCCAGTCGCCGAGGACGTAGTTGGTGGTGACGGGCACCGCCGGGTTCGCCGCCCGCAACAGGTCCCGCTGCTCGGTGTACGCGGCGAGCAGGGTGTCGGACCAGAACCGGCGGAAGTCGAGCAGCTGGCCGGGGTTGGCCAGGTACTGCGTCGCTCGCGGGGTGCTGATCTGCGCCCAGTCGGAGTAGTGCTGGCTCCAGAAGCTGGTGGTCCAGGCGTCGTTGAGGGCGTCCAGGCCGCCGTGCCGCTCGGCCAACCAGGCCCGGAACGCCACGGCCGCGTGCTCGCAGTGGCAGACGGTGCCGTACTCGTTGTGCACGTGCCACAGGGCCAGCGCCGGGTGGTGTGCGTAGCGCTCGGCGAGGACCCCGGCGATCCGCCGGGCGGCGGCCCGGTACGCCGGCGCGGCGGCGCAGTAGGTGTCCCGGCTGCCGTGGTGCAGCCGCACCCCGTCGGCGGTCACCGGCAGCGCGCCCGGGTGGGCCAGCGAGAACCACGGCGGCGGCGAGGCGGTCGGGGTGGCCAGCGCCGCGCCGATGCCGTTGTCGGCGAGCAGGTCCAGCGCCCGGTCGAGCCAGCCGAAGTCGTACCGGCCGGGCGCGGGTTCGAGGCGGGACCAGGCGAACACGCCGACGGTGACGAGGTTGACCCGCGCCCGGCGCATCAGGGCGACGTCCTCGGCCCAGACCCGCTCGGGCCACTGCTCGGGGTTCCAGTCGCCGCCGAAGCGGAGCCGGGCCTCGTCCCACATGCCGCACCGTCCGTTCGTCGAGGTGGTGGTGTCCGGGTACACCGGCCGGGGGGGGGGGGGGGGGGGGGGGGGCGGCCCCCCCCCCGGGGGGGGCGCGCCCCCCCCCCCCCCGCGCCGGGGCGCCCCCCCCCCCCACACCCAAAAACCAAAAACACACC
>NZ_JBIARA010000002.1:49647-196535 GCF_042889525.1 Micromonospora sp. NPDC002575
AAACACACCCTCACCCCCCCCCCCCCCAGCCCCCCCGGGGGGGGGGGGGGGGGGGGGGGGGGGGGGGCCCCCGGGGGGGGGGCGGGGGGGGGGGGGGCGCCCGCGGGCCACGCCGGGGCGTCAGCCCTTCACCGCGCCGGTGATGACGCCCTTGGTGAAGTGCCGCTGCACGAACGGGTAGACGATGATCGCGGGGACGACGGTCACCACGACCACGGCCATCTTCACCGCCAGCGTCGGCGGGTACGCGGTGATCCCGGGCAGGCTGACCGCGGCGCCGGAGACGTTCGGCGACTGGCCGGCCAGGATGTAGCTCTGCAGCACCCGCTGGATCGGGAACTTGTCGTTGTCGTCGATGTAGAGCACCGAGTTGAAGTAGGCGTTCCAGTAGCCGACGGCGTAGAACAGGCCGACCACCGCGATCACCGCCTTCGACAGCGGCAGCATGATCCGGGTGAGGATGCGGAACTCGCCCGCCCCGTCGATGCGGGCGCTGTCGAGCAGCTCACCGGGCACGCCCATGAAGAACGCCCGGATGACCACGAGGTTGAACACGCTGATCGCGCTGGGCAGGATCAGCGACCAGATGCTGTCCTTGAGCCCCAGCCCGGTGACCACCAGGTAGCTGGGCACCAGGCCGGGGAAGATCAGGAAGGTCAGCAGGAAGAAGAACAACAGGCCGCGGTGCCCCACCGAGCCCGGCCGGGACAGCCCGTACGCGGCCAGCACGGTGAGCACCAGGCTCACCGTCGTGCCGAGGACGGTGACCAGGGTGCTGATCCAGACGGCCCGGGTGATCTGCCCGCCGTTGAAGATCGTGATGTACGCCGACGGGTCGAACTCGCGGGGCACCATCACCATGCCGCCGGCCGCGTCGATCGTCTCCCGGGAGGCGAGGCTGGTCACCAGCACCGCCCACAGGGGCACGAGCACCGCCGCGACGAGCAGGACGAGCACGACGCCCTTGCCGAACAGGCCGACGGGCGAGGGCGGCTCCTCCCACGGGGGCCGCGCGCCGCCACGCCGCCGCCGGTTCAGCCTGCCGCCCGTCGCGGGGGCGGCCGGCACCGGCCCGATGCCACTGAGCTGCGTCGTCATGACTTGGAGTACACCCCCTGCTCACCGAGGCGGTGTGCGAGCTTGTTGGCCGCGAGGATGAGGATCAGGCCCACCACCGCCTTGAACAACCCGGCCGCCGCGCCCAGGCCCCACTGCTGGGTGGCGATGGCCTGGTAGTAGACGAACGTGTCGAGCACCTCCGCGGCGTCCCGGCCGACCGCCTCCCGCTGCAGGATGAACTGCTCGAAGCCGACCGACAGGGCGTCGCCCAGCCGCATGATGAGCAGCAGCACGATCACCGGCCGCAGCCCGGGCAGCGTGATGTGCCACATGCGCCGCCACCGCCCGGCGCCGTCGGCCGCCGCCGCCTCGTACAGGTTGGGGTCGATCGCGGCGAGGGCGGCCAGGAAGACGATCGCGCCCCAGCCGATGTCCTTCCACACCGCCTCGGCGGTGACCAGCACGATGAACGTGTCCGGGTTGGTCATGATGTTCCACGGCTGCAGGCCGGCCTCGCGCATCTCCTGGGCGAGCAGCCCGGCCCCGCCGAGCATCTGCACGAAGAACGTGACCACCAGCACCCAGCTGAAGAAGTGCGGCAGGTAGACGACGCTCTGCACGAAGCCGCGCACCCGCCCGGAGACCAGGCTGTTGAGCAGGATCGCCAGCAGGATCGGCAGCGGGAAGAAGAACACCAGCTGGAACGCGGTGATGGTGAGGGTGTTGCGCACCGCGTCCCAGAACAGGGGGTCGGCGAAGAGCGCCTCGAAGTTGCCGAAGCCGATCCACTCGCTGTAGAGGAACGCCTCCACCGGGTCGTCGCCGACGAAGGGGTTGTAGTCCTGGAAGGCGATGACGTTGCCGAGGGTCGGCAGGTAGTGGAAGACCAGCAGCAGCGCGGCGGCCGGCGCGGTCATCGCCAGCAGCGGCCAGTCCCGGCGCAGCCGGGCCCCCAGGCTCGCCCGGGGCCGGCGTCGGCCGGCGCCCCGGGGCTTGCGGGTCGGCGGCGGGGCCTGCCCGGCCGCCGCCGGCACGTCCACCGCGCCGGCGGTGCCCGGGCCGCTCATCGGCCGTTGTCGGCGAGCGCCTTCTCGTGGAAGGCGCGCCCCTCTTCGCCGCCGGAGGCCATGAACTCCTTCGTCACCTGGTCGAGGTCGCTGACCGGGCGGCGGCCACGCAGGATGTCACGGATCTTGTCGTCCGTCGGCTGGATGATCTTCGACCAGTTGGCGGGCAGCTCCAGCTTGATCCCGGCGAACAGGTCCTTCTCCAGCAGGGCGATGTTCTTCTTGAGGTAGTCCAGGTACTGCTGGGCGTAGTCCGGGGTGTCGCCGCTGCGCACCTTCACCGCGACCCGGCAGAAGTTGTACTGACCGCCCAGCTCCTTGCGGCCCAGCTCGGTCGGGATCGGGCTGCCGTCGGCCGCGCGGGTGAAGTGCTTGCCCTCCACGCCGTACTCGCGCAGCTCGAACTCGCGGCTGCCGAACGGCGCGGCGCACCAGTTGAGCACCCGGAGGATCTCGTCGACCCGGTCGGCGCCGAGGCCCTTCTTGACGAACGTGAAGAAGATCGGCTTCTCGCTGCCCCAGATGACCGGCTGGGCGCCGGCCGCGCCGAACACCGGCAGCGGCTGCATGTTGAAGCTCGGCAGCACCTTGGACTGCTCGCCCTGCAGGCCCTGCCACGCGCCGAGCCCGTCCTGGAACATCAGGATCTTGCCGGCCTTGAACAGCTGCTTCTCGTCGGCGCCCTTGCTGGCCACCGTGTCGGGGTGGACCAGCCCCTCCTTGAACAGCTTCGCCGTGAACTCCAGGGCGGCCTTGTAGGCGGGGTTCTCGAACTTGTGCTCCAGGCCGCCGCCGGGCTTCTTGCGCCAGGTCTGCTGGCAGCCGTAGAACTGCTGGACCATGTCGAAGATGGTGCCGAAGGCCCAGACGCCCCTGGCCGGGTCGGTCGCCTTCTTGGCCAGCTCGTAGAGCTCCTCGGGCGAGGTCGGCGCGGCCAGGCCGGCCTTGTCGAACAGGTCCTTGCGGTGGAACAGGGCCCACGCGAAGGGGCCGTCGGTGGGGTACGGCACGGCGGCCAGCCGCCCGCCCCAGACCGAGTACTCCCAGGAGCCGGTGGGCAGCGCGGCCAGGTACGGGTACTTCGCGGCGGCGTCGCCCTTGAGGTGGTCGGTGAGGTCCTCGAAGAGGGCCTTGACCGCGTCGGAGAACCGGGCGACCTTGTCGACCTCCCAGTTGGGCGCCATGAGCAGGTCGGGCACGTCGCGGGCGCCGAGCATGGCGTTGAGCTTGTCGGCGAACGTGGTGCCGTCCTGGAGGCTGGGGTTGATCTCGACGCCCAGCTTGGTGTTGATCGCGGCGAGGTAGGAGTTGCTGCCCAGCGTCGGCGGGGTCGGCCCCCACCAGGGGCTCATGGTGCGGATCGCCGCGCCGCCCTTGCCGGGCTGTTCGGTGACCGCGTCGACGAGGTCCTTGGGGTAGCTGAGGTAGCCGTCCGGGATCGGCCCCTCCCCCGGGATGTCCGGCTTGAGGACCTCGGCCGGCTTGTAGTTGGGCAGGACGGCCCGGACCGCGTCGGCCTGGGTGGCGCTGCCCTTGCTTCCGGCCTCCTTGCTACAGCCGGCGAGGGTGGCGCCACCCATCGTCGCGGCGGCGCCGAGACCGGCGAGGCGCAGCAGGGTCCGGCGATCGGTGGATACGCCTGGCAGGGACGGCTTCACGGCGTTCCCTTCATCTGACACGCGGGGCTTGCGGAGCACGCGCGCCCGGCTAGGATTAGTTGGGTTACTAGCCGAATAAACTAATCGACGGTGATCCGGCCCACAAGGGAGCGGCGACCGCGAGGCGACGTGCCGCGCGCGGTGGTCCGCTGGGGTGCCACGGTGCGCGATGATGGACGCGCGGACCGACCGGGGATCGCGCACCGGCAGCGCAGGGAGCGGGCACATCTTGATCAGCATGCAGAACGACCCGCAGCCGACGGACCTCGGCGACGTGCGGGTCGCCAACCGGGCCGTGGTGCTGCGGCACGTCCGGGTGCACGCCCCCTGCTCCCGGGCCGACATCGCCGCGCGCACCGGGCTCAACAAGGCCACCGTCTCCAGCCTCGTCGGCGAGCTGATCGAGCGCCGGCTGCTGCGCGAGACCGGGCTGACCGAGAACCGCATCGGCCGCCCGGCCACCATGCTCGTCCTCGACGGCGAGCCGTACGCCGCCCTCGGCCTCCAGGTCGGCGCCGACGAGCTGGCGGCGGTCGCGGTCGACCTCGGCGGCAACCGGCTGCTCACCTGGCGGCGCGCCTTCGCCGCGCCGGCGGCGGCCCCGGCCGAGACGGTCCGGGCCCTCGCCGCGTTGGCCCGCCGGGCCACCGCCCGGGTCGCCGGCGAGGGGCGGGCCGTGCTCGGCCTGACCGTCGGGGTGCCGGGCCTGGTCGACGCGGCCGGCTGCGTGCCCCTGTCCCCCGCGCTCGGCTGGCGCGACGTCCCCCTCGCCGACCAGTTGCGCGCCGCCCTGCGCGACCCGGGCTTCACGGTCGCCGTGGACAACGAGGCCAACCTCGCCGCGCTGGCCGAGCAGCGGCACGGCGCCCAGGCGGGGGCCACCGACCTGGTCCATCTCACCGGCGGGGCGGGGATCGGCGCCGGGGTGATCGTTGACGGCCGGCTGCTGCGCGGCAACCGGGGCTTCGCCGGCGAGATCGGGCACCTGTGCCTCGACCCGGGCGGGCCCGTCTGCGCCTGCGGGCGCTCCGGCTGCCTGGAGGCGCTGGTCGGCCTGCCCGCCGTGGTGCGCCGGCTGCTGCCCGACACCGCCGAGGACGGCCCCGTCACCGACTTCCTGCCCGAGCTCGACCGGCTGAAGGCCCTGGCCGGGCAGGGCGACCCGGGCGTACGCGCCGGGCTGGCCGAGATCGGCCGCCACCTCGGCCACGCGGTCGCCGTGCTGGCCGACCTGCTCAACCCCGGGGCGGTGCTGGTCGGGGGCCACCTCGCGACGCTGGGGCCGTGGCTGCTGCCGGCGGCCCGGGCCGAGCTGGCCGCCCGGGCCCTCGCCCCGGAGGCCGGCGGGTGCCGGCTGGAGGCGTCCACACTGGGGGGCACGGCCGCCGCGCTCGGCGGCGCCACGGCTGCCCTGGCCACCGTCGAAAGTGGCCGGCTGCCCGCCCGCTGACGCCGGAACCCGTCACCGCCAGCCCTTGACCGCATCGGCCCGGTGGTGCCAACCTCGGAACAGCCGTCCCGTCCGGGCAGACGGGGGCGGCCCGGTTCCTCGTCGGTTGTCGAAGCGCTTCACCGCGTCCGGGCGACAGCCGCCACACCACCACCGCGATGCCATTCGTCACGACGGTCGTCGAAGCGCTTCGACCTGCCGCGGGCATCGGCTAGCCCATGGAAGGTAACCGATCCACCATGACCGACAGCACCGGCCGGACGCCCGGCCCGTCCCCCGCCGCCCGCGTCGACGACCTGCTGGCCCGCCTCACCCTGACCGAGAAGATCGGGCTGCTGCACCAGTGGCAGGCCCGGGTCGACCGGCTCGGGCTGCCGCCGTTCCGCACCGGCACCGAGGCGCTGCACGGGGTGGCCTGGCTCGGCACGGCCACGGTCTTCCCGCAGGTGATCGGGCTGGCCAGCAGCTGGAACGCCGAGCTGGTGCGGTCGGTGGGCGACGCCGTCGGCGCCGAGGTGCGCGCCAAGCACCACGCCGACCCCGAACGGGTCGGGCTGAACGTCTGGGCGCCGGTGGTCAACCCGCTGCGCGACCCCCGCTGGGGGCGCAACGAGGAGGGCTGGTCGGAGGACCCGTGGCTCACCGGGCACCTCGCCACCGCGTACGCCCACGGGCTGCGCGGCGACCACCCCGAGCGGCTGCGGACCGCGCCGACGCTCAAGCACTTCCTGGGCTACAACAACGAGACCGACCGCGCCACCACCTCCAGCGACCTGCCCCCGCGGGTGCTGCACGAGTACGAGCTGCCGGCGTTCCGCGCGCCCCTGGCCGCCGGGGCGGCGGTGGCCGTGATGGCCTCGTACAACCTGGTCAACGGCACCCCGGCGCACCTGAGCCCGCTGATCGAGGGCGAGCTGCGCCCGATGGCCGCCGGCGAGATCATGGTCGTCGGGGACGCCGGGGCGGCCACCAACATCGCCGGGGTGCAGGGCCGCGAGCCCGACCACGTCAGCGGCTTCGCCGCCGCCCTGCGCGCCGGGATCGACAACTTCACCGAGGACGACACGAACAGCGCCCTGACCACCGGCCGGATCGCCGAGGCGCTGGAGCGCGGCCTCATCACCACCGCCCACGTGGACCGGGCGGTCCGGCGGATCCTCGGCCTGCGGCTGCGCCTCGGCGACCTGGACCCGGCGCACGAGGACCCGTGGGCCGGCGTGACGCCGGACGTCGTCGACTGCCCCGCGCACCGCGAGCTGGCCCGCGAGGCCGCCCGGCAGTGCGTCGTGCTGCTGCGCAACGACGGCCTGCTGCCCCTGGCCCCGCGCCCGGGGCTGCGGGTCGCCGTGCTCGGGCCGCTCGCCGACGCGGTGCACACCGACTGGTACAGCGGCACGTTGCCGTACGCGGTCAGCACCCTCGACGCCCTGGCCGCGCGGGTCGACACCGTCACCAGCCACAGCGGCGCCGACCGGATCGCGCTGCGCGCCGGGGACCGGTACGTGCGCTGCGCGACCGACCCGGCCGGCGGCCCGCTCACCCTCGACGCCACCGCCGCCACGGAGGCGACCTGGCTCGACGTGTTCGACTGGGGCGGGGACGCGGTGGCGCTGCGCGCCGTCGCCAACGGCCGGCACGTCGGGGGCGACGACGACGCCGTCCTGGTCAACGACCGCACCGGGCCCGGCGGGTGGATCGTCCGGGAGACCTTCCGGCTCCGGCCCGGCCCCGGCGGCACGGTGCTGCTGCACCACCTCGCCACCGGCCGGTACGTCGCCGCCGGCCCCGACGGGCGGCTGCGCGCCGACGCCGCCGAGCCGGGCGGGGCCACCCCGTTCGCCGTGGAGCTGATCGCCGACGGCACCGCCGAGGCCGCCGCCCTGGCCGCCGACGCCGACGTGGTGGTGGTGGCCCTCGGCAACCACCCGATGGTCAACGGGCGGGAGACCGAGGACCGGGCTGACCTGGCGCTGCCGGCCGGGCAGGACGCGCTGCTGCGCGCCGCGTACGCCGCCAACCCCCGCACCGTCCTCGCGCTGACCAGCAGCTACCCGTACGCGATCGGGTGGGCCGACGCCCACCTGCCGGCGGTGCTGTGGTCGGCGCACGGCGGCCAGGAGCACGGCGCGGCGCTGGCCGCGGTGCTCCTCGGCGACGCCGAGCCGGGCGGCCGGCTCACCCAGACCTGGTACGCCGACTCCGCCGAACTGCCGGACCTGCTCGACTACGACGTCATCGACGCCGACGCCACCTATCTCTACTACCGCGGCGACCCCCTGTACCCGCTCGGCCACGGGCTCGGCTACACCCGCTTCGACTACGCTGACCTGCGACTCAGCGCGGCGTCGGTGGCCGCCGACGGGGAGGTCGAGGTGCGCGTCGAGGTCACCAACAGCGGCGACCGGCCGGGCGAGGACGTCGTGCAGCTCTACACCCGGCAACGGCGCTCCCGGGTCAAGCAGCCCCTGCGCCAGCTGCGGGACTACGCGCGGGTCGCCCTCGCCCCCGGCGAGCGCCGGGTGGTCCGGCTGCGGCTGCGCGCCGCCGACCTGGGCTGGTGGGACGAGGCCCGGGGCGCCCGGGTGGTGGAGGACGCCGCGCACACCGTGCTGGTCGGCCGGTCCGCCACCGACATCCGGCTCGTCGGCACGCTCCGCGTCCGGGCGGCGTCCGCCGCCGACGCCCCGGCGCGGGAGGCCACGGGTGCCGGCCGCTCCCGGTGACCACGGCCCGCGCCTGCCCACGGCGGCGCGGCCGGCGAAGTCACCCGACCTGGTCACCATCTCCGACGTCGCCCGGCACGCCGGGGTCGCCGTCAGCACCGTGTCGTACGTGCTCAGCGGCAAGCGGGCGATCTCCGAGGTGACCCGCAACCGGGTGCTGGCCAGCATCCGGATGCTCGGCTACCACCCGAACGCCGGCGCGCGCGCCCTGGCCAGCCGGCGGGCCAACGTGATCGCGCTGGTGCTGCCGCTGCGCTCCGGGATGCAGGTGCCGGTGGTGATGCAGTTCGCGATGGCGGTGGTGACCACCGCCCGCACCGTCGAACACGACGTGCTGCTGGTCACCTCCGACGAGGGGCCGGCGGGGCTACGCCGCATCGCGGCCAGCGCCATGGTGGACGGCCTGCTGCTGATGGACGTGGAGATGCACGACTCGCGGGTGCCGCTGCTGCGGGAGCTGGGGCGGCCCAGCGTGCTGATCGGCTTCCCCGCCGACCCCACCGGCCTGACCTGCGTCGACCTGGACTTCCACCGGGCCGGCGCGGTCTGCGTCGAGCACCTGGCCGGGCTGGGCCACCGGCGGATCGCCCTGCTCGGCGCGCCGGCCGCCGTCTACGACCGGGGCACCGGCTTCGCGCACCGCACCCGCAACGGCATCCTCGACGCCGCCGCGCGGCTCGGCGTCGACACCGTGGTCCGGCCGTGCGAGGAGGGCACGGCGGCCGTCCGCCGCGAGCTGGTGGAGCTGCTGGACCGGTGGCCGGACCTGTCGGGGCTGATCGTGCAGAACGAGTCGGCCGTCGGGCCCGTGCTGGCGACGCTGCCCACCCTCGGCCGGCGGGTGCCGGAGGACGTGTCGGTGGTCGGCATCTGCCCCGACCAGTTCGCCGAGCAGGCCAGCCCCCGGCTCACCTCGGTGCCCCTGCCGGCGGAGGAGGTCGGCCAGCAGGCGGTGTCGCTGCTCATGCGCAAGGTGCACGGCGAGCCGGTGCCGGACGCGACGCTGCTCGAACCCCGGTTGACGATCCGCGACAGCACGGCCGCCGCCCCCGGGGGCGGGAGGTGACGGCCGGGCTGCCCGCGTCCGCGCACCGGATCTGGGACGACTCCCCCGCCGCCGGCTGGGAGGACGCCTTCCTGTCCGGCAACGGCGAGTACGGGATCATGGTGTCCGGTGATCCGTACGCCGAGCGGATCGTCGTCAACCACCACCGGTTCGTGCTGCCCAACGGCACCCACGACGCCCGGCCGCCCCGGCTGGCCCACCTGCTGCCCCGGGTCCGCGAACTGGCGCTGGACGGCCGGCGGGCGGAGGCGAGCCGGCTGCTCGGCGGCGGCCGGGAGCTGCGGTGGACCCAGTCGTTCCACCCCGGCTTCGCGGTGACCGTCGACGCGGCGGGGCCGGGCAGAGCGGCGGGGCCGGTCGCGGCGGCGCTGCCGGCCGGGTACCGGCGGAGCACCGACTTCCGCACCGGGGAGGTCGTCGTCGAGTGGGCCGGCGGCGAGCGGCGCTGTTTCGTCTCCCGCGCCGACGCCCTGGTGGCGCTGCGGCTGGAGGCGGGCGACTGCGTGGTGGGGTTCACCGGCGACCTGCCCGGCCGCCCGGCGGACGTCCGCTACGAGACCACGGCGTACCGGCGCGGCCGGGACGTCTTCCTGCGGGTACGCGGCCACTACCCGCCGGTGGGCGGCGCGTACGGCTTCGAGGGCCTGGCCCTGCTCACCGGCGACGTGCGGGTGCGCGGCGACCGGGTGGCGGTGCGCGGGCCAGCCCTGCTCACGATGGTGCTCGACCGGCCCGGCACGCCGCCGTGGCGCACGGCCGAGCTGGAGGAGGCGCTGCGCGCCCGCTCCGCCGCCGGGTACGCCGGCCTGCTCGCCCGGCACGCCGCGCGGCACTGTCCCGCCTACGGCCGGGCGAGCCTGGACCTGGCCGTGCCGGCCGCCGAGCGGGAGCTGCCCGTCGGCGAGCTGCTCGCCCGGCAGGCCGCCGACCCGCAGCGGCCCTACCCGGCGCTGGTGGAGCGGCTGTTCCACGCGGGGCGGTACCTGCTGCTCAGCGCCAGCGGCGTCCTGCCGCCCCGGCTCACCGGGCTGTGGCTCGGCTCCTGGGACGCGGCCTGGGCGGGCGACTTCACCACCGACGCCAACCTGAACCTGCAGCTGGCGGGGGCCAACATCGGGGCCCTGCCCGAGGTGAGCGCGGCGCACGCCCGGCTGGTCGGGTCGCAGGTCGACGACTGGCGGCGCAACGCCAAGGCGATCTACGGCGCGCGGGGACTGCTCGCGCCCAGCCGCACCGACGGGGAGCACGGGCACCTGTTCCACATGCACGACGACTGGCCGTTCGCCGCCTGGCTGCCCGGCGCGGACTGGCTGCTGCACCCGCTGCACGAGCACCACCTGGTGACCGGGGAACCGCTCGGCGAGGTGGCCGGCTGGCTGACGGAGGCCGCCGAGTTCTTCGCCGACGTGCTCACCGTCACCGCCGCCGACGGCACGGCGGTCGTGGCGCCGTCGTACTCGGCCGAGACCGGCCCGCTGGACGACGACGGCCGGCCGGTGCACCTGGCGGTCAACGCCACCATGGACATCGCCGCCGCCCGGCACGCCCTGGCCACCGCCGACGCCGTCACCGGCGTCGACCGGTGGGCGGCGCTGCGGGAGCGGCTGCCGGCGTACCGGGTCGACGAGCGCGGCGCGCTGGCGGAGTGGGCCTGGCCGGGCTACCGCGGCGACGAGGACCACCGGCACGTCAGCCACCTCTACCCGGTGTGGCCGTTGGACGAGATCAACCCGGACGACACCCCCGAACTGGCCGCCGCCGCGCGCCGCGCGCTGGTCCTGCGCGGCGACGAGAACCTCTCCGCCCACGGCAGCCTGCACCGGGCCCTCGTCGCGGTACGCCTGCGCGACGGCGCGCTGGCCGGGGAGAACGTGGCCAAGATCCTCGGCAACGACATGTTCTTCCGGTCGCTGATGAGCTCGCACAACCCCGGCCGGGAGACCTACAACGCCGACGCCGCGCACGCCCTGCCCGGCGTGCTGATCGAGTCGCTGGTGCACTCCCGGCCCGGCCACGTACGGCTGTTGCCGGCCCCGCTGCCCGGCCTGGACCGGGGGGTGCTGCGCGGGGCGGCCTGCCGCGGCCGGGTCACCGTCGAGGAGCTGGCCTGGGACGCCTTCACGGTGCGGGCGCGGCTGCTCTCCCCCGTCGACCAACGGCTCACGGTGGCCAGTCCGCACGGGGGCGCGGTGGTCGACCTTCGCGCCGGCCGACCGGTGGAGCTGGCCTTCGGCCCGCGCACCGACGGCGGGTGATGCTGGCGGTGCCGGTGTCGGCAGGTTACGCAACGCGGTTGCGCCGAGCCGGGTCCCACCGTCCCCACCGCCTCCTTTGCTCTGCACCCACGGACGCAACGCACCACGCAGCGCTACCGATGGCCGCACCCCCGGTCCCGCTGCATCCCGGTCAAGGGCAGCTCGAAAGCGGTGTTGCGCGGGCGGGTGCAGAGCAAAGGACTCGTCGAAGGCGCGGCGGCCCGGAGGGACATGACGGAGAGCAACAATGGGCGGTCCCTCCCGACCAGTTGCCACCCACATGACGGAACGTGACCGATCGGCGAGGGCGCAGAGCCAGGCGCCGCGCGTCCCGGCGGAGTGACGCGGCCGGCGCGGCCAGCGGGTGACGGTCAGCGGGTGACGGTCAGCGCAGCGTAGTCGGCGGGGGTCAGCGGCTGGGCGGACAGCGAACCGTCCGCGCGCGGCACCCCGAGGGGATGGCCGTCGCGCAGGAACGCCACCGCGTCGACGTCGTCGCGGGCGGCCAGCGTGCAGACGATCTGACCGAACGCGAGCACCTCGTCGCTGCGCCCGGTGTCGTCGCCGGTCCCGTCGACCCGCACGCGCGCCTCACCGTCGGCGACGCCCACCACGCCGGCATCGATCGCCCCCGGCAACGCGCTGGTCAGCCCGCTGTCCCGCTCGCCGACGCTGGGGCCGGCGAGCAGGTCCCGCAACTGGGCGTGGGCGTCGAGGGCGCGGCCGACCCGCCGCTCCACCGGGACCAGCCGGTCGTCCCGCACGAAACACAGCGTCACGGTGATCGGGCCGACCGTCGCGGGTCCGTCGACCGTCGCGGGGGACGGGAACGGCCCGGGTGGGGCCTCGACGGCCCGGGGGGTGTCCTCCGCCGGCACCCCGCAGGCCACCACCGTGCTGGCCGCCAGCAGCGCGGACAGCAGCGGGCGCAGCACGGCCCGCGCGGCAGCGCGCCGGCTCACGCCAGGCTCCCCGGCAGGGCCACCCGGAACCGCGCGCCCCCGCCGGGGCGGTCGTCGACGCCGGCCGTGCCGCCGTGGGCGGCGGCGTGCTGGGCGACCAGCGCCAGGCCGAGGCCGGTGCCGTCCCCGGCGCCCCGGGCGTGGGCGGCCCGGCCCCGGACGAAGCGGTCGAAGATGGCGGCCCGGTCCTCCACCGGCACGCCGGGGCCGTCGTCGTCCACCTCGATCACGCCGGTGTCGCCGTCGCGCGACAGCCGCACCGCCACCGGGCCCGCCCCGTAGCGCACCGCGTTGTCGAGCAGGTTGGCCAGCACCTGCGCGACGCGACGCCGCTCCACCTGCCAGGTGGGCGGGGTGCCGGCCGCGAGGTAAACCAGCGTGGGCGGCAGGTCGTGGCCGGCGCAGGCCCGCCGGGCCAGGTCGGCCACGTCGACCGGGGCGCGGTGGGCGGGCTGGTCGCTGCGGGCCAGGTCGATGAGGTCGTTGACCAGCCGCTGAAACCGGTCGATCTCGTCGGCGACGAGGCCGGCGGCCACGGCGGTGCGCTCGTCGTGGTGTTCCCGCCGCCGTTGCAGGACGCTGGCCGCCGCGGCGAGGGTCTGCAACGGCGAGCGCAGCTCGTGGCTGACGTCGGCGGCGAAGCGGCGGTCCCGCTCGATCCGGCGGGCCAACTGGTCGACCATGTGGTTGAACGACGTGGACAGCCGGGTCAGGTCCGGGTCGGTGGCCGGGTCGAGGCGGGCGGTGACGTCACCGGCGGCGATCTTCTCCGCGGCGTCCGCGACCGCCGTGAGCGGGCGCAGCCCGTGCCGGGTCGCGTACCAGCCCAGGGCCGCCCCGGAGCCGGCCACGAGGATGGCCACCGCCGTCAGGGCCAGGGCCAGCGCCTGGAAGGTCCGTTCCAGCTCCCACAGGGAGGTGACCTCGTAGTACGTGGCCGAGCCGGACAGTGGCACCCCGACCAGCAGGGCGGTCCGGCCGTCGACCCGGACCCGCTGCACGGCCGGCTGCCCCGAGCCGACGAGCTGTTGCAGCTCCGGCGGCACGGCGGCGGTGAGGCCCGAGTCGGCGATGCGGGCGTGCCACCTGCCGTCGAGGTGCAGCAGCGCCCGCCTGCTGCTGCCGGTGTCCAGCGACCGCAGCACCTCCACCACGTCGGGGGCGTCGGTGTCCAGGCCGCTGCGCACCACGGCGGCGTCGAAGTAGGCGGCCCGCACGGCGGTGCGTTCCCGCTCGTCGATAAGCGACTGGCGGGTCAACTCGTAGGAGATCAGGGCCATCGACGCGGCCAGCAGCAGCGCGCCCAGGGCGAACGCGGCCGTCACCCGGGCGCGCAGGCCGAGGCGGAGCCGGGCCGGACGGCGGAGCGGGCTCATCGGCGCAGCTTGTAGCCGAGCCCGCGCAGGGTCACCAGGTGTTCGGGGTTGGCCGGGTCCGACTCGATCTTCTGCCGTAGCCGGCCGACGTGCACGTCGACCAGCCGCTCGTCGCCGGTGTCGTAGCCCCAGACCCGTTGCAGCAGTTGCTGGCGCGACAGCACCCGGC
Source organism: Micromonospora sp. NPDC002575 (assembly GCF_042889525.1). Lineage (NCBI taxonomy): Bacteria > Bacillati > Actinomycetota > Actinomycetes > Micromonosporales > Micromonosporaceae > Micromonospora > Micromonospora sp. NPDC002575. The sequence goes on from NZ_JBIARA010000002.1 coordinate 63,433, forward strand.
CGGCGTGCTCGGCCAGCTCGCACAGCAGCCGGAACTCGGTGCGGGTCACCGGCACCCGCTGCCCGGCGCGGCGCACCTCGCCCGCCTCGGGGCTGACCTCCAGGTCGCCGAACGCCAGCACCGGCACCGGCTCGGCCGCGGCCGGGGCCGCGGCGCGGGCGCGGCGGCGCAGGGCCCGCAGCCGGGCGGTGAGTTCCTTGATCGCCACGGGCTTGACGAGGTAGTCGTCCGCGCCGGCCTCCAGGGCGGCGACGATGTCGTGGGTGTCGTCGCGGGCGCTGACCACCACGATCGGCACGTCGTCGTCGCGGCGCAACTGGCGGATGCACTCGAAGCCGTCGAGGCCGGGCAGCATCAGGTCGACCAGGACGTAGTCGGCCGGGTCGCGCCGCTGGGCGCGCAGCCCCTCCTCGGCGGTCGCCGCGCCCCGGGCGTCGTAGCCCTCGTCCTCCAGGGCGAGCAGCAGCGCCAGCCGGATGCGGTCGTCGTCCTCGATCACCAGTACGGCCGTCATGACGGCATCATCCCCAAGGCCGCCGCCCGGCGGCCAACCGTGTCCCGCGTACGACGGATTTGTCACGCAACTGACACACGTCCGCGCGGTGCCCGCCAACCCCGGCCGGCACGGTGACGTGGACCGGTCGGGCGACAGGAAGGGGTACGGCCGTGACGACGCCGCTGGCACGCCGGGAGTGCACGATCCCCCTGGTCGAGGTGGCCGTGACCGAGTTCGACCTGGCCTGCCTGCCGGAGACCGGGGCGGTGTTCGACCGGCTGCTCGCGCTGCGTCCCGCGCAGGTCGTGGTGGACCTGTCCGCGTGCCGGCACATCGACGCCGCCGCCATCGGGTTCCTGCTGGACGTGCACCGGCGGCTGACCCGCGCCGACGGGGTGCTCACCGTACGCGAACCGAACCCCCGGATCTGGCGCATCCTGCAGTCGGCCCGCCTGGACCACGTGCTGCCGGTCGTCGGCGGCGACGCGGCGGCCGGGTCCCCCGAACGGCCCGGCCCGGTGGCACCGCCGGTCGGCCGGGCGGTCGTGCCGGGCGGCGGGGGTGGCAGCCGTCGCCCGGCACCGGCCGGCCAGGTGCGCGCCCGTCGGCCGGCGGACTGGGCATGACCGTCGGCGTGCTGGTCAGCGCCGTCGTCGTCGGGCTCGTCGTGGGGGCGCTCGGCCGGCTCGCCGTGCCGGGCCGCCCGGCCGCGCCGCTGTGGCTCACCCTCGTCGTCGGTGTGGTCGCCGCCCTGGCCGGCAGCGTCGTCGCCCGCCTCGCCGGCGCGAACGGCCAGGGCTTCCGGCTGGTCGACGTGGTCGTGCAGGCGGGGGTGGCCGGGGCCGGCGTCGTCCTCGTCGCGGCCACCGCCGGCCGCTCCGACTCCGCCTGACGGGTCGGCCCGCTTCGGCCGCGGACCCACCAGGCGACGCGCCTCGATCACGGCCGTGGGCCGGTCAGGGGCCGGCCCCGGTCTCCGACGGGTGCAGCAGCGCCCGGGCCAGCGGGTGCCGGGCGGCGGTGAGCAGGACGGACGCGGGCCCGGCCTCGACGACCTGCCCCGCGTCCAGGACGACGACGTGGTCGGCGAGGCGGGCGACGACGTCGCGGTCGTGGCTGATCACCACGAGGGCCAGCCCGTGGGCGCGGCGCAGCCGGTCGACGAGGGCCACGATCCGGTCCCGGCTGACCGTGTCCAGTCCGGAGGTGATCTCGTCGCAGATCACCACGCGGGGCTCGGCCAGCAGCGCCCGGGCCAGGGCGGCACGTTGCAGCTCGCCCCCGGAGAGCCGGTCGGGGCGGCGCGCGACGACGTCCGCCGCGAGGCCGACCTCGCCGAGGACGCGGCGCGCGGCGTCGCGGGCCCGGGGCGGCGGCAGGGCGCGCAGCCGCACGGCGGCCCGGGACACCTGCTCCAGGACCGACCGGTGGGGGTGGAAGCTGGCCCGGGCGTCCTGGAAGACGTACTGGACGGCGGCGAGGTCCGCGCGGGTCCGCCGGTCGAGGGTCCCGGCCAGCGGCCGGCCGCCGAGGCCGACGGTCCCGCCGCGCGGCGGGTGCAGCCCGGCGACGCAGCGGGCGAGCGTCGTCTTGCCGCTGCCGGAGCGGCCGACCACGGCGAGACAGCCGCCGGGGGCGACGGCGGCGGTGACCCCGCGCAGCACGGTACGGCGGCGGTTGCCGGCGCGGTGGATCGCGGCCAGGTCGCTCACGTGCAGGACCGCCGCCCCGGCCGGGGCGGCGTGCGGCGTTTCCGGGACGGCGGCGAGCAGGCGGCGGGTGCGCTCGTCCCGGGGTGCGGCGAGCACCTGGGCCGCCGGGCCGGCCTCGACGACCGCGCCGGCGTCGAGGACGACCAGCCGGTCGGCCACGGCGCGCACCAGGTGCAGGTCGTGGCTGAGCAGCACCACCGCCATCCCGGCCCCGGCGAGGGCCCGCAGCTCGTGCGCGACGTCGCGGCGGGTGAGGCTGTCCTGCCCGGTGGTCGGCTCGTCGGCGACCAGGACGCGTGCCCTGGCCAGCAACGCGTGGGCGACGACGAGGCGCTGCTGCTGGCCACCGGAGAGCTGGTGCGGGAAGCGCCGCAGGAACTCCCGGTCGGCGGGCAGGTCGACGCGGGCCAGCGCGTCGGCCACCGCCCGACGGACCGCCGACCGCCGGGATGCCGCCGCGCCGTCCACCGGTGCGCTGCCCGGCGGGCTGCCGGTGGCCCGTCGCACCGGCCGGGCGTGACGCCGGGCGATCTCGCGCAGCACCGCGCCGACCCGCCGGACGGGGTTGAGCGCGGCGGACGGCTGCTGCGGCACGTACCCGACGGCGCCGGGGGGTGGCGGGCTCGACGGGGACACGGGGTGGCCGGCGACCTCCACCCGGCCGGTGAGCCGCACGCCGGGGCCGGCCTCCCCCAGCAGGGCCCGGCCGACGGTGGTCTTGCCGCTGCCGGAGCGACCGACCAGGGCGAGCACCTGCCCCGCCGCCACCGTGAACGAGACCCCGGCGAGCAGGCGACGCCCGGCGGCCTCGGCACCGAGCCCGACCACCCGGACCGGGTCGGCGTCCACCGGGGACGTCGGCGCGCGGCCGGCGGCGACACCTGTCCTTCCTCTCGGCCTCGGCCTCGGCGCGGGCGCGTTGACGGCCGGCCCGGCGGCCCCGTCGTCGAACGGCGCTCGGGTGGCGGGCAGCCGCGACCCGGCCGCGTCGCGGCGGGGACCCCCGTCCCGGGAGAACCCGTCGCGAGCTGCCCCGTCGCGGGCGGCGAGCAGCCGGTCGGCCACGAGGTTGACGCCGACGGCGAGGGCGACGAGGAGGGCGGCGGGCGTCAGCACCGACCACGGCTGCAGCAGCAGCCCGGCGCGGTTGCGGTCCACCATGACCGCCCAGTCGGCGGCGTCGGGGGCGACGCCGACGCCGAGGAAGCTGGCCGTGGCGACGAGGTACAGCGCGCCGATGAGCCGCACGCCGGCGTCGGCGAGCAGGACCCGGCGGCTGCCCGTCACGACGTGGCCGACGGCGCGCCGCCACCACGTCTCCCCGTACAGCCGCATCGCGTCCATGGCGGGGCCGTGCGCCAGCGGCAGCGCCGCGGCGCGGCTGATCCGGGCGACCTCGGGCAGGCCGATCACCGCGACGATGCCGACCAGGGTGGCCGGCCCGCGCGGCGCGGTGGCCGCCAGCAGGATCAGCAGGATCAGCGACGGTACGGCGAGCAGCAGGTCCAGCGGGCGCATGACCAGCTCGTCGACCCACCGGCGGCGGGTCAGCGCGGCCAGCAGCCCCAGCGGCACCCCCACCAGGTACGCCAGGGCGGTCGCGGCGAGCGCCACGCCGACCACGGACCGCCCGCCGAGCAGCACCTGGCGCAACACGTCCCGCCCGACGAAGTCGGTGCCGAACGCCCCGCCCGCGTCGAACGGCCGCCCGCGCGGTGCCCCGTCGCCGGCCAGGGCCGGCCCCACGACGGCGACCAGCAGGGGCACGGCGAGCAGCGCGACGCCGACGACGAGGCGCAGCCGCGACCGCGCCGGGCGGCGGACGCCCGCGGGCCGCGCGTGGCCCGCGCGGCGGCCCCGGGAGCACAGGCGCGGGCCGCGGGAGGGCGGCGGGCTCACGCGGCGGCCCCGGCGCGCGGGGCCAGCCGGAACGCCACCAGGTCGGCGACGAGGTTCACCGTCACCGTGGTCACGGCGACCAGCAGGCACAGCCCCTGCACGGTGGGGACGTCGCGGGCGGTCACCGCGTCGACCAGGGCGGTGCCCAGGCCGGGGACGACGAACACCGCCTCGACGACGATCACCCCGCCGAGCAGCCAGTCGGTGGTGCGGGCGAGCTGCTGGGCGACGGGTGCGAGGGCGTTGGGCAGCGCGTGGACCAGGCGCAGCCGGCGCTCGGGCACGCCGAGCCGCCGGGCGTGCGCGACGTGTTCCGCGCGCATCGCCTCGATCATGCCGGCACGGGTGAGTCGGCTCAGCGAGCAGAACGGCCGGGCCAGGAGCACCACCAGGGGCAGCACCAGCACGGCGGGCCGGGACAGCAGGTCGCCGCCGGTGCCGACGGCGGTGGGCGGGAGCCAGGCCAGCCGTACGCCGAACACCGCGACGAGCAGCAAGGCCAGCGCGAACTCGGGCACCGCGTACAGGCCGACGGCGGTGGCGGACAGCGTCCGGTCGAGGCGTCCGCCCTCCCGCCGGGCCGCGAGCGTCCCGAGCCCGACGGAGAGCGGGACGAGCAGCAGCAGGGTCGCGGCGGCGAGCAGCACGGTGGGCGCGGCCCCGGCGGCGAGGACCCCGGCGACCGGCCGCCGGGAGACCAGCGAGACGCCCAGGTCGCCGCCGGCCAGGTCGGCGAGCCAGTGCAGGTACCGCTGCCAGGCTGGCCGGTCCAGGTCGAGCTGTTCGCGGATGAGGGCGATGCGCGCCGGGTCGGGCTGGTCGCCGGCGATCACCACGGCGGCGTCCCCGGGCAGCGCCTCGGTCAGGACGAACACGACGGTGGCCACGCCGACGACCTGCCCGGCCCCGACCAGCGCCCGCCGGACGGCGTAGCGGGACAGGCTCAACCCAGCCAGACCTTGTCGAAGCGCGCCCAGTCGAGGGTGTTGGCCGGCGCGGCGGCGGACACCCCGCCGACGCGGGGGCTGGTCGCCACGAGGAAGTCGGCGAAGCCCCAGACCAGGAAGCCGCCCTCGGCGTGCAGGACGCGCTGCATGTCGCCGTACGCCTGCCGGCGGGCCTGCTCGTCGGCGCTGGACACGGCGCGGGCGTAGCGCGCGTCGAAGTCGGGCCGGCGCCAACCGGTCGCGTTCGTGGTGGACGTGCTCAACAGCCGCTGAGATATATGGGTCTCGATGGGCATCGCTCCCGACCGGTAGCAGGCGAGCACCCCGCCCGTCAGGATGTCCTTCCAGTAGGTGTCCTTGTTGCCGCTGCGCGTCTCGACGGTCAGCCCGACCTGCCGCGCCTGTTCGGCGAAGACGCTCGCGGTCTCCACGAAGCCGCTGGCCACGGGGGCGGTGTCCAGCGGGATCCGCAGTCCCCGGGCACCGGCCCGGTCGACGAGGAAGCGGGCCCGGTCGAGGTCGGGGACGCGCTGGGCGATGTCGTCGGCGTAGTGCTGGTAGCCCCTGCCGAACAGGTCGTTGCCGACCTGGCCGGCGCCCGACAGGACGGTGTCGACGAGCTGCTGGCGGTCGGTGAGCAGGAACATCGCCTCGCGCAGGTCCCGGTTGTCGAACGGCGGCCGGTCGACCTTCATGGCGAGGGCCTGCATGGTGCTGTTGGCCATCCGGGTGATCCGCACCCTAGCGTCGCCCGCGTAGGTGCGGGCGGTGGTGGGCGTGACGTCGTGGGCGTAGTCGGCCTGCCCGCCGAGCAGCGCGTTGATCCGGGCGGACTCCTCGTTGGCCACGAGGTACTCCAGCTCGTCCAGGTGCGGCGCGCCGTCCCAGTGGTCGGCGTACCGCGTGAGCAGCAGGGACCGGCCCGGCTGGAACGAGCCGAAGGCGAACGGGCCGGAGCCGACGGGCCGGTCGAAGGCGTCGGCGCCCTCGGGCACCACGTACGCGCCGAAGGCCGCCAGGACGTTGGGGAACTCGGCGAACGGCCGGCGCAGCGCGAGTTCGACGGTCCGGTCGTCGATCGCCCGGCTGCCGCGCAGGTCGATCAGCTCCAGGCTGGCCCGGGCCCGGAAGGCACGCTCCGGGTCGGTGATCCGGGCGTAGCTGTACAGCACGTCGGCGGCGCGCACGGGGCGGCCGTCGTGGAAGGTCGCCTCGCGCAGGGTGATCCGCCACCGGGTGAGGTCGGCGTTGGGCTCCCAGCCGCTGGCCAGGCGGGGCCGGATCGACACGTCGGGGCCGTAGTCGGCGAGCTTGTCGAACATGGCCTTGGCCCGGGACGCCTCGTTGAACAGGTTCGCCAGGTGCGGGTCGAGGGTCTCCTGCGCGCCGCCGCCGGCGAACACGGCGCGCAGCCGGCCGCCCCGGCGCGGCTGGTCGGAGGCGGTGTCGGCGGGGCGGTCGCCGCAGCCGGCCAGCAGGGTGGCCGACACGGCGGCTGCGCCGCCGAGCAGTCCGCGCCGGGTCAGCCGGGCGGCGGACGTGGGAATGTCGGATGTCACGGGGTGTCTCCTCAGGTCAGGCCGGATCGGGGCGGCGGCGGGCCAGCAGGTGCAGCCGGTCGCCGCGCAGGGTGGTCGACAGCGGCGCGCCGGGCCGCCACGGCGGTTCGGTACGGGGGCCCGGCCCGTCGGACATCGCCAGCACGTCGAAGCCGGCGGTGTCGAGCAGGTGCCGCAGTTCCTGCGGGAACAGCAGCCGCCAGGCCGAGGTCTGCACCAGCGGCTCGGGCGCGCCGGGCCAGCTCCAGGCGCGTTCCCGGCGCAGCAACTGCTCCGCGTGGTCGATCCACAGCCGCGTCCGGGACGTGTAGGCGACGCCGCGCCACGGCACGGTGCGCACCGACGTGCCGTCGAGCAGCTCGGTGTTGCCGAGGAAGAACGCGCCGTTGCGCATCTCGGCCAGCAGCAGCCCGCCCGGGGCCAGGTGCGCGCGGCACCGGGCCAGGAACGCGGTGAGGTCGGCGTTGGTGTGGCAGTAGAGCAGGGCGCTGTCGAGGCAGGTCACCGCGTCGAAGCAAGCCCCGAGGTCGAAGCCGCGCATGTCGGCGGCCACGAACCGTACCCGGGGGTGCCGGCGGCGGGCGTGGGCGAGCATCGCCGTCGACGTGTCGATGCCGGTGGCGGCCCAGCCGAGCTGCGCGAGCCGCCCGGCGTCGCGGCCCGTGCCGCAGCCGACGTCGAGCAGCCGGCGGCCGGGGGGCGCGTGGCGGCGCAGCAGGTCGTCGACGAAACCGGCGGCGGCGTGCGCCGGGTCGGGGAACTGCGCCTCGTACAGCTCGGGGTTGTCGGTGAGCAGGTTGGCCCCGGCGGCGCCCGGCGGCCCGCCCGGCGGCGGCACGCTCGTCGGCGTCGGCCCGCCCGGCGGCGGCGCGCTCATGCGGGCACCGCCGACGGGGCGGGCGCGGGCGTCGGGTGGAGCGCGCCCCGGCGGTGCAGCGCCCAGACGGCCGCCGCGGAGGCCCCGCCCAGCCCGGCGCAGAGCAGCCACGCCACCGCCGGGACCCCGGTGCCGGGCCCGTCGTCCATGGCGCGGCCGACGGCGGTCGTCCCGGCCGCCGCGACCACCCCGGAGACCAGGTAGAACAGCCCGAAGTAGGTGCCGGTGAGCCCGTCGCGGGCGAACGCCGGGATCAGCTCCAGCACGAACGGCTGGGCGATCAGGACCCCGACGGCGAGCAGCACGGCCGCGCCGAGCACGGGCGCGAGCCGGACGGGGCCGGCGGGGCCGCCGACCGGCGCGAGCGGCAGCACGAAGCCCCCGCCCATGACCGCCAGGCCGAGCGCGATGGCCGGGCCCCGGGCGAGGCGGCGGCGCAGCCAGCGGGTCACCGGCACCTGCCACGCCAGGGTCGCCACGGTGGAGACCACGAACAGCGACGCCACGGCGAGCGGATGCCCGCCGGCCTGCTCCGCCTGCACGGGCAGCACCAGGTAGAGCTGGTTCTGCAGGGCGAACATCGCGCTGAGCGCGAGCGTGAAGGCGAGGAACCGGCGGTCGGTGGCGGCCTCGCGCCAGTCCCCCAGCACGCTCTGCCCGCTGCTGCGGGCCGGCTGCGGCGGCAGCACCAGGGCCTGCGCCACGGTCAGCGCCGCGAACACGCCGGCCGCGGCGAGGGCGGCGGCCCGGAAGTCGACCAGCAGCAGCGCGCTGCCGATCAGCGGCCCGAGCAGGGCCCCGGCGCTGGCGAACACGTTGAACAGCGCGAACGCCTCGGCGCGCCGGTCCGGGGCGGCCTGGGCGAGGTAGGCCCGCACCGCCGGGTTGAACAGCGCGCCGGCCAGGCCGGAGAGCACGGAGGCGGCCAGCAGCGCCGGCAGCGACACCCCGACGGCGAAGACGCCGAAGCCGACGGCGCGCAACGCGCACCCGGCGATGATCACCCCGCGCGCGCCGAGCCGGTCGGAGGCGGAGCCGCCGAGCAGGAACAGGCCCTGCTGGCTGAGGTTGCGCACGCCCAGGACCAGGCCGATCACGGCGGCGGACAGGCCGAGGTCGTCGGCGAGGTAGCCGGCGAGGTAGGGCAGCAGCAGGTAGAAGCCGACGTTGACGCCGAGCTGGTTGACCACCAGCAGCCGGATCGCCGGCGGGAAGCCGCGCAGCGTCGTCCAGGTCGCGATCACCGGGCCACCGCCCGGTCGTCGGCCCGCGCCGGGCGCACGCCCAGGCCCGGCCCGTCGGGGGTACGCAGGACCCCGTCGACGCCGCCGATGCCGGTCCACGGGTCGTCGGCGAGCAGCAGGTGCCCGTCGAGGTCGACCCAGCGGGCGTGCCCGGCCAGGTGCAGCGCCGGGGCGATGCCGAGCGTGCTGGCGACCAGGCAGCCGAGCATGACGTCCATGCCGTGCCCGGCCGCGGCGTCGATCAGCCGGCCGGCTGCGGCCACCCCGCCGCACTTGGCGAGCTTGACGTTGATCCCGGCGACCGCCCCGGCGAGGCGGTGCACGTCGGCGACGGTGGCGACGTCCTCGTCGGCGACGACGGGCACCGCGACCCGCGCCGCGATCCAGGCCAGGGCGTCCGGGTCGCCGGGCGGGACGGGCTGCTCGACGGCGTCCACGGCGCAGGCGGCGACGGCGTCGAGGACCCGGACGGTCCGCTCGCCGGTCCACGCCCCGTTGGGGTCGAGCAGCAGCCGGGCCGCCGGGGCGGCGGCCCGCACGGCGGCGACCCGGGCGACGTCGTCGTCCGCCCCGGCCTTGACCTTCAGCACCGTGAAGCCGTCCCCCACCAGCCGCCGCGCGGTGGCCGCGGCGTCGGCGGGCGGCACCAGCCCGATCGTGCACGCGGTCGCGGCACGCTGCCGCGCGGGGGCGTCGACGAGCCGCCACACGGGCGCGCCGGCGCGCCGCCCCACGAGGTCGTGCACGGCGGCGTCGAGCGCGCCCAGCACCCCCGGCGCGTCGGCCAGGTCGACGGCGAGGGCCGGCAGGTCGGCGCGCAGCGCCTCCGGGTCGGCGTACCCGGTGACCCGGGGGCGCAGCGCGGTCAGCAGCGCGCCGATGCGGCCCAGGTCGAGGCGCTGGTACGCGCTGGTGACGACCTCGCCGTGGCCGGCGTCGCCGTCGTGGGTCAGCCGCACGGCCACCGCGTCGCGGCGGGCCATGACCGACCGGGAGATGCGCAGCGGCTCGGCGAGCGGCAGCGGGTAGACCCGCCAGTCGAGGTTCATGCGGGCACCCGCTGCGGACGGGCCGGCTCGGGCCGGCGGCTCGGGTCGACGACGGTGCGGCACCGGCTCCACCGGGTGACCTCCACCGCCCGGGGATGGGGGATCTCGACGGGGTGGCCCCGGGTGGGGCCGAGCAGCCCCCGCACCGCGCAGTAGTCATCGTCGAAGATGGAGTCGAGGTAGCGGTGCGGGCCGTCGGGGAAGACAGCGAGGACCCGGTCCCCGGGCCGGGTCCTCGCCGCCCAGGCGGCGACCCGGGCGGTCGCGCCGGTGCTCCACCCGCCGGTGACGAACGCGTGCCGGGCCAGCCGCCGGCAGGTCTGCACGGCCTCGGCCGGGCCGACCCAGTGCACCTCGTCGAAGGCGGCGTAGTCGACGTTGCGCGGGTGGATGCTGCTGCCGAGGCCGCGCATCAGCCGGGCGCGGGCGGGCTGGCCGAAGATGGTGGAGCCGACGGTGTCCACCCCGACCAGGCGCAGCCGGGGCCAGTGCCGGCGCAGCGCGCGGGCCAGGCCGGCGCTGTGCCCGCCGGTGCCGACGCTGCACACCAGCGTGTCCACGGCGTCGGCCTGGGCGACGATCTCCTCGGCGAGCCCGGCGTAGCCGGCCGCGTTGTCGGGGTTGCGGTACTGGTCGGGCCAGTACGCGCCGGGCAGCGCGGCCCGCACGCGGCGCAGCCGGTCGAGGCGGGCCTGCTGCCAGCCGCCGACGGGGTGCGGGGCGTCCACCACCTCCAGCCGGGCCCCGTGGGCGCGCAGCAGCGCCCGCATGGACGGCTCCAGCTCCCGGTCGACGACCAGCACCACGGGGTGGCCGAGGGCCTGCCCGGCGAAGGCGAGGCCGACGCCCATGGTGCCGCTGGTCGACTCGACCACCGGGGCGCCCGGGGCCAGCTCGCCGCGCGAGCGCGCGCCGGCCAGCATGGACACCGCCGCGCGGGCCTTCATCCCGCCGGGGCTCAGGCACTCCACCTTGGCCAGGAAGCCGGGGTGCGGGTGCGGCAGCGGGGCGTCCACGAGGACCACCGGCGTGCGGCCGACCAGGTCGAGCAGTTGCGGCGCGGTCATCGGCCCTCCCGGTCGGCGCGGTAGCGGTAGAGCGGCGTGGGGCCGCCGTCGAGCCAGAAGAACGGGTACGGCTCCGCCGACACGGCGGTCAGCCCGGCCCCGAGGAAGCACGGCAGGACCGCGCTGCCGGACTGGGCGAACGCCACCAGCGGGACCCCGGTGGCCCGGGCGTGGCGCAGCAGCGGCGCGAAGGTGCCGTTGCCGAGGGTCATGCCGGAGGCGAGGATCGCGTCGCAGCGCCCCAGCAGCGCCGCCGCGTCGGGCAGGCACGGCTCGTCCCACTCGGTGCGCCCGCCGGCCAGGTCGCACGGCAGGTAACGCAGGCCGCGCCGGCGCAGCTCGGCGAGCAGGGAGTTGACCACGCCGACGACCAGCACGGTGCGGCCGGGTTCGGCGGGGAGCAGGTCGACCACGGCGGCGGCGCGGGCGGCCGACTTGGCCAGCGACGTGCCGCTGGGCACGGTCACCACGTCGGTCGCCGCGCCCGCGTGCGGGCGCACCCCCATCAGGTACGCGTCGAGCGCGGCGACCCGCACGGGCAGGCTCGGGTGGGCCAGCAGCTCGGCCACGCTGGCCCCCACGCAGTCGTAGGCGACGGCGTCGGGCAGCTCGTCGGGCTCGACGGCGCAGGAGCCGACGGCGACGCCGACCCGCAGGCCGAGCACGTGGTTGCGGTAGCCCCGGGCGCGACCCGGGTGGCGGGCGCCCTGCCGGGTGACGAACCCGACGCTGACCCGCTCGGCCGCCGGGTCGGGGCCGAGGCGGCCGGCGAGCACCGCCGCCACCAGGTCGTCGAGGCTGTCGTGGGCCGGCGCGGCGACGGCGGGGCCGGCGGCCGGGGCGGTCACGCGGCGGCCCCGGCGAGCTGGTCGGCGTACCGGACGTCGAGGGCGGCGACGTGCGCCTCGGCGCGGGCCCGCGCGCCCGGCCCCTCGGTGTCGACGGTCATGACGTGGCCGAGGTAGCTGTTGTTGCTGCTGGCGTCGCCGGTGCGGTGGCCGGCGGGCCTGACCGCCCAGTCCACGACGGACGGATCCCCGGCCGGCCCGTCGGTGCCGGTGATCGCGTCGACCGTGCCCGCCCGGGGCGGCAGCAGGAACGCGATGGCGGCGCTGCGTACCCCGGTGTCGACCGGCGTGGTGTCGGGTCGCTCGCCGAGGGCGAGGCGCGCGTACGCCATCGGCAGGTCGATGCCGGTGACCCGGCGGACGAGTTCGGTGATCTGGTTGCCGGCGGGCCGCGGGTTGACCTCGACCACCCGGGGCCCGGCCGGGGTCAGGCGCAGCTCGGTGTGTGCGACGCCGTGGGTGAGGCCGACGGCGGCGAGCGCGGCGACGGCCGCGTCGGCGGCGGCACGGGCGGCGGGGGCGGGCAGGTCGGCGGGGAACATGTGCCCGCTCTCGACGAACGCGGGCGCGCCGGCGAGACTCTTGTCGGTGACCCCGACGACCGTGGTGACGCCGTCGCAGGTGACCGTCTCGACGCTGACCTCGTCGCCGGCGAGCAGCTCCTCCAGCAGCACCAGCGGCACCCGGGGCTGCCGGCGGGCGTTGACGCCGAAGCCGGCCAGCGCGTCGTACGCCGCCCGCAGCTGCGCGGGGTCGGCGACGGCGCGCACGTACATGCCGGCGCACAGGTCGACGGGCTTGACCACCAGCGGGAAGCCGAGCCGCTCGGCGGCGGCGAGGGTGTCCGCCCAGCCATCGGTGACCGCGAACGCCGGCCCGGGCAGGCCCGCCCGGCGCATCGCCTCGCGGGCCAGGTCCTTGCGGCACGCGCGGCGCACCGCCGCCGGGTCGGGGCCGGGCAGGCCGAGGTGGGCGGCGACCTCGGCGGCGGTGTGCAGGTAGTAGTCGCAGGAGGTAAGCACCCCGTCGAAACGCAGGGCGGCGTGCAGCCGGGCGACGTGCGCGGCGAGCGCCGCCGGGTCGTTGGTCTCGGCGGTGACCACGTTGTCGGCGGTGAGCAGCGGATGGACCGCGCCGGGCGGCGTCGCCCGCAGGTAGTGGTGCAGGTCGCGGGTGAGGAACGTGAACCGGTGGCCGTCCTCCCGGATCGCCCTCGGCAGCAGGGCGCTCATCGCGCCCACCCAGCTCTCGATGACCAGCAGGTGACCCATCAACGACTCCCGTCCTGTTGCGGTGGCGTCCCGGGTACATCTTGTTGGAAATGGTTTTCGTTGTAAAGTCCGCCGCGCCATGGTCGGGCATCCGTCGCTGCGCGGGGCAGCCGGGAGCCGGAGACAATGAGAAACTCCGGAGCAGGGTCCGGCGGAGCCGGCCACCGTGGGAGTGGATTGCCGCCGCGGTCAGCGTCACCGCCCTGCTCGTCTCGGTCGGAGCCTGGCTGATGCCGGACTCGGGCGACTGGATCTGCGACAAGACGGATCGGCGGTTCGTCCGCTGCAACGACGTCCCCGGCGACTTCCTCGGCACCTGGACCGGCGAGGAGACCTGCTCAGGCACGATCCTCGCCACGTGCGTGCACCCGAAGCACACGCTCACCCTGACGATCAGGCGCGCGAAGCAGGGCCAACAGGCCGTCGAGACGTCATCGGAGCTGGACGGCCGGCTCCTGTGCCGGTCGATCACCTGCTCGGACGGGCTGACCGCCACGGTGACGGCGACCGGCCCGAGCGCCCTGCGCGTCGCGACCAAGGGCACCGCGATCACGGACATCGGCATCCACTTCGACGCCAACCTGACCAGGCGATAACGACCGGAAACGCTGGCTGCCTCAGGCACACGACACGCCGGCGCGGTTACACCGCAACCGGCCAGCGATCCCCTGATCCGCGGGTTCGGGGTTCGGGTCCCTGGCGGCGCACCGACACAAGGCCCTGACCAACAAGAAGCTGGTCATGGCCTTCCTGTGACCAGGAGGTGACGGCCAAGCCATAGATGTGACTTGACGGTCATATGACCATGTGGTCATACTAATGGCATGGTCGACGTATTCACCGTGGTAGCCGAGCCGTCGCGACGCCGCATCCTCGACGAGCTGTTCAAACGCGACGGGATGCTCGTGGGGGAACTCGTCGATGCGACCGGCCTCACCCAGTCCAACGTCTCCAAGCACCTGCGCGTCCTGCGACAGGGCAGCTTCGTCTACGAGGTTCCGGAGGGCAAGGCCCGCCGGTACCGAGTCGATCCCCGAGCGCTCGCCCCGCTGGAGGACTGGCTCGCCCCGTACCGGCGCAAGTGGACCGACGCGCTCGACGCGCTCGCGCGGCACCTCGACGAGAACCCCACCAAGGAGGACCGATGAGCACCGAAGTCACCGTCGACCGCAGCCACCCCGAAGGGCCTGTGCTGCTGCTGAAACGGCGCCTGCCTCACGCGGTCGCGCGAGTCTGGGAAGCAGTCACCCGTTCAGAGGAACTGAGTCGGTGGTATCCGTGTCGGATCGAACTCGAACCGCGCGAAGGCGGTCGCATCACCTTCCTCTTCGAAGGCGAAGAACCGGAAGTCTCTCACTTGACCGAGTTCGATCCGCCGCACGCGCTTGCCTATGAGTGGTCAGGAGAACGCTTGCGTTGGACCATCGAACCCGATGGAGACGGCAGCATCCTCCGCTTGAGCAGCACGGTCCTCAACCCCGACTGGATGCCGCGCACCGCCGCTGGCTGGGACACCTGTTTCGAGGACCTGCTGGCCTTGCTCGCAGGCGAACCAGCCACCAGCCACTCCGGCCCCGACGACGCCAAGATCGAACGTTATCGAACGCACCTGATGTGACCGAGGCACACGCCTGATCTCCTTTGCGGCGCGCATGCGTTGAGCTGGGCCGATGCGCGGGTTAACCCCGTGTTTGAGCTGCCAAAGCGGTTGCAGGTTGGTGGTTCCGAGCGGGCCTCGTGTGGTCCGGCCGGGTGACGCTGCTCGACGGGGCCGTTCAGGCGACGGCAGCCCGGTCGGCCGGGTCCACGCCGGCGTAGCCGCCCCGGTGGTAGAGCAGCGGCGAGCCGACGTGGGCGTGCCGCAGCAGCTCGGGCTCGGCGAGGACTATCGCGTGGTCGCCGACGACCACCCGGTCGACCACCCGGCACAGCAGCCACGCCAGGGCGTCGTCGAGGATCGGCACCGACTCGGGGCCGACCCGCCAGCGGGTCGGGTGGGCGAAGCGGTCGATCCCGGTGGCGGAGAACGTCCGCGCCAGGTCCCGCTGGTGCTCGGCGAGCAGGTGCACCGCGACGTGCCGGGTCCGCGCCACCGTCGGCCACGCCGACGAGGCGAGACCGAGGCAGAAGGACACCACGGGCGGCTCCAGCGACACCGATGTGAACGACGTCGCGGTGAAGCCGACCGGCTGCGCCCCGGGGGCCGTCACCACGGTGACGGTGCTGGCCTGCTGGCGCAGGACCCTGCGCAGCGAGCTCGTGTCGGCGTCGACGATGGATCCTTGCTGCGGGTCGGCGGTCATCGGAGGCTCCCAGGATCGCACGGTGCAGCCCGGGGCGGGCCGCCCCGGATCGGCCGGGACGCACATCGATGCGGCGTCCGGTGCCTCCGACGCTAACCGACCACCCCCACCACCCGCAAACCCTACTTGAAAAGTAGGGATTTCCGCGACGGCCGGATCGTGCGGGTCGGCGGCGGTCAGGCTGAGCCGGTCGGCACCCGGGAGGGCACCGGCCGCCCGGTGAGCCGACGCGCCGCGAGGTACGCCTCGCAGCCGAGGCAGACGTCGAACGCCGCGTTGAGGAAGGCCGCGGCGAGGGCCGCCGCCGTGGCGGTCAGGGCGAGCGCCGGCAGGCCGGTCAGGTGACCCGCGACGGCCAGCAGCATGAACGTCAGCCCGACGAGCTGGGCGAACCGCACCGGGGCGGCCGGCTCCCGCTCGGCGGGCGGGTCGAGCCGGGGCGCGACCAGCGCACGGTAGGCCAGGGCGTACGGGCCGAGGCGCGGGCGCGCCGCCGTGACGGCGAAGACGACCGCCTGGGCGAGCACCAGGGCGAGCGAGCCGGTGATCAGCGCGGCGGCGAGGACGACGGTGGTGACGGCGGCGGCGAACCGGGGGCCGCGAGGGTCGAGCAGCATGGCGGAAGGGGTCCGATCGGCGAGGGGACGCGCCGTGGCGCGCGGGCGACTGTCAGGCGGGGCGGCGCGCCGGACAGAGGCTCGCCGCGAGCCGCCCGTGGTCCACCGCCCGCCGCCGGGTCAGTCGCGCCCCGCGCGGCGACGCCGGGGACGCATGCCCGGACAGCCGCGCGGACGACCCCTGCGCGGATGGCCCCCGCCCCGACGACCGCACGGTCGTCACCGGTCGGCCCCGGCCAACCCGTCGGCCCCGGCCAGCAGCGGCGCGACGGCCGCGACCAGGTCGTCCCGGACGGGCACCCCGGAGGCCCGGAGCACCACGCGCCCGGCCGGGTCGACCACCAGCACCGTCGGCGTCCGCCAGACGCCCAGCTCGCGGACGGCGTCGAGGTGCCGCTCGGCGTCGACCTCGACCAGCAGGACGCCCGGGACGGCGGCCTCGACCTGTTCCAGGATCCGGCGGGTGGGGCGACACGGCGCGCACACGGCCGAGGAGAACTGGACCAGGGCCACCGCGCCGGGGCGCGCGCCCAGCCGTGCGAGCAAAGCCCGGTGCGCGTCCTGCGGCGCGGCGTCGCCGTCGACGGGGGTCGCCGCACCGGCGACCGGCCGGAGCCGGCCGCCGCGACGCCGCCGCCGCCAGCCGAAGCCGGAGGCGACGCCGAGCACGCCGACGACCAGCAGCACGCCGGTCAGGGTCTGGTCCCGCACCGGTCAAGGGTGCCACAGACCCAGGTCAGGGCCCATCTCCGGTCCGGATGGCGGAACACCGACGGTGCCGCCCGGCCCGTTCGCCGCCGCGTCGGCCACCGTGGGTTCACAAGAGGCAACCATGATCACTCTGTGCGACGAACATCTGACCTCCGCTGACGTCTCGCATCCCCTTTGCTCTGCACCCATCCGCGCAACATGCAGACTGAGCTGCGCCTACGCAAGAAGGCGACGGCCGGCGGGGGCAGCGCACGACCGCGCTGCGTGAGCGTTGCGCCCCTGGGTGCAGAGCAAAGGAGGCAGGGAAGGGAGCCGGCATCGGCCCAGCGCGGCCTGGGCCGGCGGAGGCCGGCCGGCGCGGAGGTGGAGGGGCCGCCCTCTGATTCTTGGACAGTTCCCGTCCGCCGACGGGAACTGTCCAAGATTCGAATGCCGTCCGGGGCGACAGTGCGGCCGGAGGCGAGTTCCGGACGTCGCCGATGCCATGGCGCATTCGCCGACCGTTCACCAACTGGACGGCCGGCGTTCAGGACCGCACCCACCTGCCCTCGACGAACGGGATCACCATGCCCTCGACCGCCCGCAGAACCGCCGTCCTCGCCGGGCTCACGGCCGGGGTAAGGACTCGCTCACCGCCAACGGCGGCACCATCACCGGCAACTCCACCGTCGTGGCCAGCGATGACGCGGTCAACGCCGCCGAGGAGGGCCTCGGCCACATGGAGCCCTCCCCGAACGCGTTCATCCGGGTCACCGGGGGCACAGTGGTGGGCGCCGGTCTGCCTCCATGGCGGTGTTTCAAGGCGGTGCCAAACACCGGCCAAGGCTGGGTGGCCCCCCGGTTCAGCACCACCTACGTACGCCGGCGGCAGCATCTCCGGCACCACCCGGGCGTTGACCGGGGTGACCGCCGGCCAGTACAGCGGCGGCATGATCCGTTCCTGCCCGCACCGCACCTGCCGACGCCAGGCGCTATCGTCGCCGCATGGCCGAGCTGATCGCGCCCACCGTCCGGCTGTACGACGCCTGGCTCGACGCCCGCCACGAGTGGGGCCCCGGCGTCCACGAGGACGGCTTCGGGCTGCGGCCAAACGACGACGTGACCTCCCCCACCGGGTTCGCGACCTGGGTGGCTCGGTTGGTCGAGGGCCTGGAAACCGGCGGACCGACGGCCGACGGACGGGTGCCCTGCACATACCGGTGGATCGTCGAGGACGGTCGAGTGCTCGGCGGGATCGCGCTACGGCACGAGCTCACCGACTTCCTGCTGCGCGTCGCCGGCCAGATCGGCTACGGCATCCGGCCGTCGGCGCGCCGTCGCGGCCTGGCAACGTGGGCGTTGGGCCAGATGCTCGACGAGGCACGGGCGCTCGGCCTGGACCGGGTGCTGATCACCTGTGCGGTGGACAACAACGCGTCGGCGAGGACGATCGAGCGCCACGGCGGCGTCCTCGACGACGTGCGGGGCACCGAGCTGGGCCCCGTGCGGCGGTACTGGGTCACGCTGTAGCACCGCCGCACGGAGCCTCGCGACGTCAGAGGGTACGGGCCAGCCGGTCGGCGAGGACGCGGGTGAACCGGGACGGGTCGGCCAACTCCCCACCCTCGGCCAGCAACGCCATCCCGTACAGCAGCTCGGCGGTGTCGGCGAGCCCATCGGCGGCGGCGTCCTGCTCGTGGGCCTTGCGCAGCCCCTCCACCAGCGGATGCCCGGGGTTGAGCTCCAGAATCCGCTTGACCTGCGGCACCTCGTGCCCCATCGCCCGGTACATCTTCTCCAGGGTCGGGGTGATGTCGTGGGCGTCGCCGACGACGCACGCCGGTGAGGTGGTCAGGCGGGTGGAGAGCCGGACCTCCTTGACGCTGTCGGCGAGCTTGCCGGACATCCAGGTCAGCAGGTCGGCGTACTCCTGGCGCTGCTGCTCGCGGGCGGACTCGGCCTCCTTCTTCTCCTCCTCGGTGTCCAGGTCGACCTGGCCCTTGGCGATGGAACGCAGCGGCTTGCCGTCGAACTGGCCGACCCGCTCGACCCAGACCTCGTCGACCGGGTCGGTGAGGATCAGCACCTCGAAGCCCTTGGCGCGGAACGCCTCCATGTGCGGCGAGTTCTCGATCATCGAGCGGGACTCGCCGGTCATGTAGTAGATGTCGGACTGGCCGTCCTTCATCCGCTCGACGTAGTCACGCAGGCCGGTCAGCTCGGCCGGGTCGTGGGTGGAGGCGACCGAGACGACGTCGAGGATCGCGTCGGTGTTGTCCGGGTCGTCGAGCAGGCCCTCCTTCAGCGCCGGGCCGAACTCGGACCAGAAGGTGCGGTACTTCTCGGCCTCGTTGGCCTTCAGCTCCTTGACGGTGGCGAGGATCTTCTTCACCAGCCGCCGGCGCACCGCCTGGATCTGCCGGTCCTGCTGGAGGATCTCCCGGGAGATGTTGAGCGACAGGTCGTGCGCGTCGACGACGCCCTTGACGAAGCGCAGGTAGTTGGGCATCAGCGCTTCGCAGTCGTCCATGATGAACACGCGCTTGACGTAGAGCTGCACGCCCCGGCGGGCCTGCGGGGCGAACAGGTCCACGGGCGCGTGCGACGGCAGGAACAGCAGCGCCTCGTACTCGAAGGTGCCCTCGCCCCGCATGTGGATGGTCTCCAGCGGGTCGGCCCAGTCGTGGCTGACGTGCTTGTAGAACTCCTTGTACTCGGCCTCGTCGACCTCGCTGCGCGGCCGGGCCCACAGCGCCTTCATCGAGTTGAGGGTCTGCGCCTCGCGGGTGGTCTCGTCGCCCTCGCCCTTGCGCTCGACCGTCATCCGGATCGGCCAGGCGATGAAGTCGGAGTAGCGCTTGACGATCTCGCGGATCTTCCACTCGGCGGTGTAGTCGTAGAGGTGGTCGTCGCTGTCCTCGGGCTTGAGGTGCACGGTGACGGCGGTGCCCTGCGGCGCGTCGTCGACGGTCTCCACGCTGTAGGTGCCCTCGCCGGTCGACTCCCAGCGGGTGCCCTCGCTCTCCCCGGCGCGGCGGGTGAGCAGGGTGACCCGGTCGGCGACCATGAACGTGGCGTAGAACCCGACGCCGAACTGCCCGATCAGGTCCGCCGACGCCGCCGAGTCCTTCGACTCGCGCAGCTTCGCCAGCAGCTCGGCGGTGCCCGACTTGGCGATCGTGCCGATCAGGCGGACGACGTCCTCGCGGGACATGCCGATGCCGTTGTCCCGGACGGTGAGGGTGCGCGCGTCACGGTCGACCTCGATCTCGATGTGCAGGTCGGAGACGTCGGCTGCGAGATCCTTGTCGACCAGGGACTCCAGGCGGAGCTTGTCCAGCGCGTCGGAGGCGTTGGAGATCAACTCCCGCAGGAAGACGTCCTTGTTCGAGTAGATCGAATGGACCATCAGCTGGAGCAGTTGGCGCGCCTCCGCCTGGAACTCCAGCGTCTCGATCCGGTTGCTCACACCGACCCCCTTCAGTGACTTCACGTGCCTTCGTGCTGCCTTCGCGCACAGGATACGAGCCGTCGCTACCCGTCGCGACACCCGCCCGCCCGGGTTTCCCCCGAAGGCGAGCCCGAGCTGCACGACAGTGGCCGGGGCGTGCGGGTCGCGTACCACCTGGGCAAGCACCGGCCGGGCGGCCGGGCGGTGGCGCACCTCGGCCGGCGCGGTGCGTTCGGCGTCGACCAGGGCCCGGCCGGCGCTGGCCGGGTCGTCGGCCTGGAGGTAGGCGCGGGCGGCGTCGAGCAGGTGCGCGGCCCGGTGCTCGGCGGGCAGCCACCGCCAGGCGTCCCGCCGGGTCGTCCGCTCGTGCCAGGTCACGGCCGCGCGGGCCGCGCCCAGCTCACGGCCGACGCGACCCGCGCCGAGTCGACCGCTGTCGGCCCGAACCCCGTCCGGTGGTGGTCGTGCCCCTCCCCCACCCGGTCCGCCAGCGCGGCGGCCTCGCCGAGCAGTTCGACGGCGCAAGCCTCGTCGCCGTGATAGGCGGCGGCCACCACCCCACCCGGTTGAGCAGTGCCAGTGGGAGATCTTGGAATCGAACGGCCCCTGGAGGGGCCACCATTCTCCAAGATCTCCATCGCGTCCTGTCCGAACGGTAGAGCAGACGGTAGAGCAGTCAGAGTGACGGCGAGATAACCGTAAGTTGGATTCCGTGGGGTCCCGGGTCGAGCGGGTCGACGCCGATCCGGGTTGCGAGATCCCGCAGCTCCGGTGCGCCCCGCCTGCGGGCATCCCGGACCATCTGTCCGACGATCTCCCGCAAGCTGATCCCCGGCACGTTGAGCATGGCGAAGTACACGTCGTCTTCTTCTAGCGTCACGAGGATCATCCGGTCGTTCTTCCTGAGGGTGTAGGACATCGTTGCGGTGCGTCTCCGCGCGTCCATCACCCCCTGACCGGTGGCCTGCGCCGAGTCGGTGGTGACCCGGACCGGCTCCCGCGAGATCCAACCGACGGCGGCAGCCAGGGCGTTGCCCTCGCCCTGCGGCCCGACCGGGGAGGCACCGGATCGACCGCACGACATCTCCGTCGTCGAGGCAGAATCCTGCCCGGAGTCGCCCGGCCCACAGCCGATGGCAGCGAGAACGGCGGTCAGGGTCGCCATCGTGGCGACCAGACGTCGAACCTGCATGTAGAAGGTCACCTCACGGTGGAAGGACGAAGCCGCCACCACGGGTCACGGCACTGTTGATCATAGGCGCGACGCCGCTCAGCCGGCCGGTGACACCGGGGCGAAGCGGTCGAGCGCGGCGCGCAGGTGCCCACGCAGGGCGTCGCTGCCGGTGTGCCCGGAGTCGTCGACCACGATCAGCTCCGCGTCGGGCCAGGCGCGGGCCAGCGACCACGGCGTCTCCAGCGGCGCGCCGAGGTCGAAGCGCCCGTGCACGAGCACGCCGGGGATGCCGGCGAGCCGGTGGGCGTCGCGCAGCAGGGCGTCGTCGTCGAGCCAGGCCCCGTGCGAGAAGTAGTGCGCGCAGAGCCGGGCGAAGGCGACCTGGTCGTCCGGGGGCTGGTCGCGGTAGATGTCGGGCGTGCCGTGGGGTTCCAGAGAGACGACGGCGTCCTCCCAGGTGAGCCAGGCGACCGCGGCCCGCTGGCGGACCTGCGCGTCCGGGTGTTCCAGCAGCCGGGCGTACGCGGCGAGCAGCTCGGCGGCCGAGCCCCGGCCTGGTGCGATCGCCGGGCGGTCGGCGGCGGGCACGGCGTCGACGAACCGCCGCCACTGCTCGGGGAAGAACCGGCCGACGCCCCGGTACAGCCAGTCGATCTCGCAGCGGCGGCTCATTGTGACGCCGACGAGGACGATCGCGCTGACCCGCTGCGGGTGGCGCTGGGCGTACGCGAGGCCCAGGGTCGAGCCCCACGAGTTGCCGAACAGCAGCCACCGGTCGACGCCCAGGTGCTCGCGCAGCCGCTCCATGTCGGCCAGCAGGTGTCCGGTGGTGTTGTGCCGCAGGTCGGCGGCCGGGTCGCTGGCGTGCGGGGTGCTGCGCCCGCAGCCGCGCTGGTCGAACTGGACGAGCCGGTAGCGGGCCGGGTCGAACAGCCGGCGGGTGCCGGGCGAGGAGCTGCCGCCGGGGCCGCCGTGCACGGTCACGGCCGGCAGGCCGTCGGGGTTGCCGGACACCTCCCAGTGGACGAGGTGCCCGTCGCCCACGTCGAGCATCCCCTGGTCGTACGGCTCCACCAGCGGGTGCCCCATCAGGCCGCCCGCGCGGCCACGGCGTCGAGGGCGCGGGTGAAGTCGGCGAGCAGGTCGGCGGTGTCCTCGATGCCGGTGGAGACCCGCACGAGGCCCTCCCCGATGCCGGTGGCGGCGAGCTGCGCGGTGTCGACGATCCCCGCCCACATGGAACGCGGGTGCACCACGAGGGTGCTCACGCTGCCGAGGCTGGCGGCCCGCTTGGCCAGCCGCAGCTCGGCGAGGAGGGTGGCCGCCGCCGGCCGGCCGCCGGCCAGGTCGAGGCTGAACACGCCGCCGTAGCCGCTCATCTGCTTGGTGGCCAGGTCGTGCTGGGGGTGGCTGGGCAGCCCCGGGTAGCGGACCCGGGCGACCGCCGGGTGCGCCTCCAGCTCGCGGGCCAGGGTGAGGGCGTTGTCGTTGTGCCGGGCCATCCGCAGCGGCAGCGTCCGGATGCCGCGCAGCAGCAGCCAGGAGTCGATCGGGCCCAGCGTCGCGCCGGTGACGATGGCGGTCTGCCAGACCCGGTCGACCAGTTCGGCGGGGCCGACGACCACCCCGGCGGTGACGTCGGAGTGGCCGCCGAGGAACTTCGTGGCGCTGTGCCAGACCAGGTCCGCGCCGAGGGCCGCCGGCCGCTGGTTGACCGGGGTGGCGAAGGTGTTGTCCACGACGACGTACGCGCCGTGGGCGTGGGCCAGCTCGATCACAGCGGTCAGGTCGGTCAGCTCCAGCAGCGGGTTGCTGGGGGTCTCCACGAGCAGCAGCCGGGTGCGCGGGGTCAGGGCGCGGGCGAACGCGTCGACGTCGGTCTGGTCGACCTGGGTGCAGGTCACCCCGAACCGGGTGAGCAGCCCGGTGGCCAGCGAGGTGGTGCCGCCGTACGTGCTGCGCTGCACGATCACGTGGTCCCCGGCGGTGAGCAGGGCCAGCGCGATGGTGGTGACCGCGCCCATGCCGGAGGCGGTGACCAGGCCCGTCTCGACGCCCTCCAGCTCGGCCACCACGGCGGCCACCTGGGCGTGGTTGGGGTTGCCGTAGCGGGTGTAGAACGCGTCGGGGCGCACCTGCGTGGCGACCTCGGTGAACCGCTCGTCGCTCTCGGCCCCGAACGTGGCGCTCTGCACGATCGGGGGCGACACCGCGCCCGTGGGGTACAGGCCGTCGTCGCCGTGGATCGCGGTCGTGCCGATGCCGGTCACCGGTGCTCCTCACGCTGGTCGGATCGTTGCCCGGGGTCGGGCGGGGTGATGACGACGGGGCTCGGCGCGGGCGCGGGGGCGGCCCGGTCGCGCAGCATCCGCTGGCGGTCGCGCTGGCGGCGCAGCGCCGCGTCGTCGAGGTCGGCGACGGCGAGCCCGGCGGCGACGCCGGCGGTGGCCAGGGCCCTGCCGTCGGGGCCGTACACGGCGCTGTGGCCGGCGAAGCGCCAGCCGCCGTGCGCGCCCGCGTAGTTGGCGAACAGCACGTAGCTGGTGTTCTCCAGGGCGCGGGCCGGGAAGTAGACGCCGCGCCGGTGGTCGGAGTCGCCGACGGTGAACGCGCCGGGCACCAGGTAGGCGTCCGCGCCGGCCAGGGCCAGGCCCCGGGCGTGCTCGGGGAAGCTCGCGTCGTAGCAGACGCCGAGGCCGAGCCGCCAGCCGCCGAGCTGCACCATCGTGTCGGTGTGGCCGGCGACGAACACCTCACGCTCGTCGGCGTCGAGGTGCCGCTTGTGGTAGGTGGCGGCCACCGCCCCGTCGGGGCCGACGACGAACGCGGCGATGGCCCACCCGTCGGCGCGCCGGGCGCAGCCGCCGACGACGGCGGTCACCCGGTGCGCCCGGCAGGCCCCGCCCACCGTACGCAGGACCGCGTCGCCCACTTCGATCTCGCAGCGGGCGATGTCGGCGGCGAGCAGCGGGTAGTCGTACCCGCACAGCGACAGCTCGGGGAAGACGACCACGCGGGCGCCGAGGGCGGCGGCCTCGGCGACGGCCGCGACGTGGGCCGCCGCGTTGCCGGCCAGGTCGCCGCCGACCGCCTCGATCTGCGCGGCGGCGACCCGCAGCGGCTCGCGCACCGGGTCGTCGTCGCCCGTCACATCGCCCCCAACCACCAGCGCAGCCCGAAGAAGACCGCCAGCCCGACCGTCCACACGATCATGAACCGTTCGACGAACAGGCCGGTGACCAGGGTGACCACCCCGGCCACCAGGTAGGGGATCGTGACCACGGTGATCTCGACCCGGTTGTCGACCGGGGCGAGCACGGACGGCACGGCGATGGCGGCGAGCAGGGCCGCCGGCAGGTAGCCGAGGAACGTCTTGACGTCGGCGGGCAGCTCCCGGTCGCGGAAGACCAGCAGCGGGACGTACCGGGGGGCGAAGGTCGCCAGCCCCATGCCGAGGATGAGCAGCAGCATGGACATCGTGGTCACCTTCCGTCGCCGTCGGCGGCGGCGGGCGCGACCGCCGGGTCGTCGTCGCGCGCCGTTTCCTCGACGGGCGGCGGTTCCTGCGGCTTCGGCGGGAACCAGCGGCGTTCGATCCGCTCGCAGGCCATCCCCACGCACGCGCCGCCGAGGGCGGCCACGATCAACCCCAGGTTGTACGGCAGCCCGAGGAACAGCATCGCCAGCGCGCCGGCCGACACGGCGGCGCTCCAGATCTTCCAGCCGGCCAGCGCCCCGGCGAGCACGACGAGGAAGACGGCGGTCATCGGGAAGTCGAGGCCGGCACGCCACCGCTCGGGCAGCAGGTGCCCGGCGACCATGCCGACGACGGTGGCGACGGCCCAGTTGACGTACATGACGGCGGACGCGCCGAAGTAGAACATGCTCTTGCGGCGCGCCGGCTCGTCGCCCTTGATGCGGTCGAACGCGACGAAGAAGACCGCGTCGATCAGCCCGAAGCCGAGCAGCAGCCGCCACCGTTGCGGCAGCTCCCGCACGTGCGGGGCGAGCAGCGTGGAGTAGATCAGCATGCGCAGGCTGAGGATGAGGGTGGTCAGGACGATCACCGGCCACGCCGCGCCCTCGGCGATCAGCTTGAAGCCGATGAACTGGGCGGTGCCGGAGTTGACCACCATGGCCAGCCCGAACGTCTCCAGGTAGGACAGCCCGCTGGCCAGGCCGAGTGTCCCGCCGATCACGCCGAGGGGGAACGCGGACAGCAGGAACGGCACCATCGAGCGGGCCCCGGCGACGAACTCGCCGCGCGGCGTCGCGGGGCGCTCGGGGGCGCTGGTGGGCGTGCGGTCAGACATGGTCCTCCCCGGGGCGGCTGTCGCGCGGCATGGCCGGGCCGGCGCCGGCGACGAGGGCGGCCACCTCCCCGGCGCGGGTACGGCAGAAGTAGTGTCCCCCACCGTCGATCTCCGCGAGGGTCACGTCGGCGGCGATGCGCCGCCACGCGGCGGGCGCGTCGCCCGGGTCGGCGGTGAGCGGGTCGTCGGCGGCGAGCACCACCGTCACCGGCACGGTCAGCGGGCGGTCGGCCAGCGGGCCGAGCCGGTCCCGCAGGTAGGCGTGCGAGCCGAGCGCGTCGTGCCGGAACGCGGCGACCAGCGCCGAGGTGTGCCCGGCGTCGAGGCCGTCGAGGTCGGTGAAGCCGGTCTGCCCGACCAGCCAGTCCACCACCCCGGCCTCGTCGAGGGCGCGCACCTCGGCGATGCTGGCGTCGATGTCGGCGGCGTCGCGCAGCAGCTTGCCGCCGAGGAACAGCCGCGCGGGCGGGGTCCCGGCGGCGGCGAGCAGCCGGGTGACCTCCACGGCGAGGGCCGCGCCGACGCAGTGCCCCCACAGCAGCACCTCGCCCCCGGCGGCGGGCAGCTCGGCGACGAGCCGGCGGGCCACCTCGTCGAGGTCGGCCAGGGGCTCGGGGCGGCCGGGGTCGTGCCCCGGCAGGGCCACCGCGAGCACGGCCACGCCGCGTGCGGCGAGCGCCTCGGCCAAAGGCCGGAACGCGAGCGGGTTGCCGGCGGCGTACGGGAAGCAGACCAGGACCCGGTCGGCGGCGAGGCCGGGCGGCGACAGCGGCTGCAACAGCGGCGCGGCGGTGTCGGTGACCGGGGTGGCGGCGGCGTCGACGGCGCGGGCCAGCGGGCCCAGGTCGGAGTGGGTCATGAGCTGCCGGAGGGTGACCAGCGGGCGCAGCGCGGCGACGACCCGCATCGCGGCCAGGGAGTTCCCGCCGAGGTCGAAGAAGTTGTCCTCCTCGGCGATGTCGGCCACGGGCACGTCGAGGGTGTCGGCCCACGCCCGGGCGATGCGGCGGGCCGTGTCGGTGCCGGGCGGGGTGCGCCCGGCCGGGGCGGCGGGCGCGGCGGGCGCGGCCGGCGCGGGGCGGACGAACGCGCGACGGGCGGGGACGAGGCGGGGCGGCGGCAGGCCCGGGGCGTAGCCACCGTGCGGGGCGTCCGGGTCGTCGGCCAGGGCGGTCAGGGCCCGCCGGTACGCCGCGCCGAGGCCGGCGGCCTGCTCGGCGGTGAACTCGGCGCTGTGGTAGTGCAGGCTGAGCCGGACCTGGTCGGTGAAGAAGTCCCGCATGAACTCGGCGCGCAGCGCGAACTCGGTCTCCGTGCTGACCCGCACGTCGAGCAGGTCGAAGCCGGGCAGCTCGCGCAGCTGCTTGAGCAGGTAGAAGTGGGTGTAGTTGAAGACCGTCTCGAACAGCGTGTCGGTGGTGGCGGCGTCGGCCTTCATCTGCGCCATCGGGTAGCGGCGGTGCGGCAGCAGGTCCGCCTCGGCCCGGTAGACGCGGCCCACCAGGTCGGCCCAGCTCCCGTCGCCGGTGTCGACGCGCAGCGGCACGGTGTTGAGGAACAGGCCCAGCGCGGCGGTGGCGCCCTCGGCCTCGGGCCGGCCGCTCTGCTCGTACCCGGTGATCACGGCCGGGTCGGCGGTGAGCGCGCCGACCACCTTGACGTGCGCGGCGAGCAGCAGGGTCTTCAGCGGCACGGCGAGCCGGTCGGCCAGCCGCAGCAGCCGCTCGGACAGCGCGGCGGGGATGTCGACCTCGTGGAACACCACCGGGTGCGCGGCGGGCTCGGCGGGCGGCTCCCAGCGGGGCAGCTCGGTGACGCCGCCGGCGGCGAGGACGCCGCGCCAGAACTCCCGGTCCCCGGCCGAGGCGACGGCCCGCCGTTCCAGGCCGATGTAGTCGCGGAAGTGGTTGCCGGCCGGCGGCTCGGGCAGCGGCCGGCCGTCGCGCAGCCGGTGGTACGTGTCGAACAGCCGGGTGTGCAGCAGGGTGATGCTCCACCCGTCGAGGGCGGAGTTGTGCTGGCTGAGGCTGTAGCGGTAAAGGTCGTCGGCGAGCACGTGCACGTGGATGCGGACCAGCCCCGGCTCCTGCCAGACGAACCGGTACGACTGCTCCCGGTCGTGCCAGTCGGCGTACCGGCGTTCCTGCTCGGCGGGGGTGAGCCCGCGCAGGTCGGTGACCCACAGCGGGGTGGGCGCGTCGGCGTGCACGAGCTGGAGCTGCGCGGAGTAGCCGGTGAGGTGGTAGCTGGTGCGGAAGATCGGGTGGTCGGCGACCAGCCGGCGCACGGCCGCCGCGAACGCGGCCTCGTCGAACGGGGCGCTGATCAGGAAGCTGATGATGTCGTGGTACTGGGCCGCGCCCCGGGCCAGCTCGTTCTGGAAGA
The DNA here is from genome assembly GCF_042889525.1 of Micromonospora sp. NPDC002575. NCBI lineage: Bacteria > Bacillati > Actinomycetota > Actinomycetes > Micromonosporales > Micromonosporaceae > Micromonospora > Micromonospora sp. NPDC002575. The sequence goes on from NZ_JBIARA010000002.1 coordinate 91,335, forward strand.
TCAGCCCGGCCTGGAGCTGCCCCAGCGGGTACGCGTCGACCACCGTGTCGGGCAGCAGCGCCCGGTCGGCCGGCGACACCAGGTCGAACGGCGCGTACGCCGGGGGGCGCTGCCCGTCGGCGGGGGCGGCGGCGAGCGCGGCGATCGTGGGGTGCCGGAACATCTGCTGGAAGCTGAGGTCCAGGCCGGCGGCGTGCGCCCGGGCCAGGACGGTGACGAAGTGGATGGAGTTGCCGCCGAGGGCGAACAGGTTGTCCTCCACCCCCACCCGGTCGACGCCGAGCACGTCGGCCCACACCTGGGCGAGGATCCGCTCGGCGTCGGTGCGCGGCGGCACGTACGGCCGGTCGTCGGCGGGCGGGTCGGGCAGCGCCCGCCGGTCCAGCTTGCCGTTGGCCGACAGCGGGAACTCGGCCAGCTCCACCACCCGGGCCGGCACCAGGTAGCCGGGCAGCACCCCGGCCAGGTGGTCGGTGAGGGCGCGTTCGGCCACCGGGGAGGCGGTGCGCACGTAGCCGAGCAGGTTGCCGTCGCGGGCGACGACCACGGCGTCCTTGACGGCCGGGTGGCCGCGCAGCGCCTCCTCCACCTCGCCCAGCTCGACCCGGTAGCCGCGCACCTTCACCTGGTGGTCGAGGCGGCCCAGGTAGTCGATGGTGCCGTCGGGCAGCACCCGGGCGAGGTCGCCGGTGCGGTAGACCCGCTCCTCCCCGACGGCGGGGGCGGCGACGAACCGGTCCCGGGTCAGCTCGGGCCGGTTGAGGTAGCCGCGGGCCAGTTGCACCCCGGCGATGCACAGCTCGCCGGGCACGCCGACGGGCTGCGCCCGCAGCCGCCCGTCGAGCACGTGCAGCCGGGTGTTGTCCACCGGGCGGCCGATCGGCACCCGCGCCGCGCCGGGCGCGCACGGGTGGTGGCTGACGTCGACGGTGGCCTCGGTCGGCCCGTACAGGTTGACCAGCTCGACGTGGGGCAGCAGCGCGGCGAGCCGGTCCACGTGGTGCGCGCCGAGGGCCTCGCCGCTGGCGAAGATCCGCCGCAGCCCGGCCAGCCCGGCGGTGTCGGCGGTGGCCAGCCAGTCGAGGAACGCGCCCAGCATCGACGGCACGAAGTGCAGGACGGTCACGCCGTGGTCGGCGACGGCGGCGACGATGGCGCGCGGGTCGCGTTCCGCGCCCGGCGGCAGCAGGCACACCGACGCGCCCTCGCGGGCCCACCAGAACAGCTCCCACACCGACACGTCGAACGTGGTGGGGGTCTTGTGCAGCACCACGTCGTCCGGGCCGATCGGGTAGTGCCGCTGCATCCAGGCCAGCCGGTTGGCCAGGGCCCGGTGCTCGATCATCGCGCCCTTCGGCTCGCCGGTGGAGCCGGAGGTGTAGATGACGTAGGCGAGGTCGCCGCCGCCGGCGGTCGGGGCGGTCTCGTCGGCCGGGGTCGCCGCCGGCCCGCCGGTCGGCGCGGGCGCGGGGTCGGCGGTCGCGGCCGGGTCGGCGTCGGCCGGGGGCAGCGCGACCACCGGCACCGGCTCGGGGACCGCCGTGGCGTCGGCGGCCACCACCAGGGCCGCGCCGCTGTCACGCAGCAGGTAGCCGACGCGGGCCGGCGGGTAGCCGGGATCCACCGGCAGGTAGGCCGCGCCGGCCCGGTGCACGGCCAGGATCGCCGCGAGCTGCGCGGGCGACCGCGCGGCCAGGACCGCGACGACCGTCTCCGGGCCCGCGCCGGCCACCCGCAGGTCCGCCGCCAGCGCCGCGACCCGCCGCTCCAGCTCCGCCCAGGTCCAGGCGCCGGCGTCGGTACGCACGGCGACGCCGTCGGGCGTGTCGGCGGCCCGCCGCGCCACCCAGGCGTCGGGGCGCGGGCCGGCGGCGACGTCGACGGCGGTGTCGTTCATGGCGGCGAGCACCGCCCGGTCGGCCGGGGTCACCAGGTCGACGTCGTCGACGGGGCCGTCCGGGGCGGCGAGCGCGGCGGCGAGCAGGAGCAGCAGGTGGGCGGCGATCCGCTCGGCGGTGCCCCGGTCGTGGCGGGCGGCGTCGTGGTGGACGGTCAGGTCGCCGCCGGCCACGGCCACGGTGATGCCGACGCGGGGATCGACGGCCGCGTCGGCGGTGTGCACGGCGACGTCGAGGAACGGGTGGCGGCCCTGTTCGGCGTGCGGGGCGAGGTCCTCGGCGAGCAGTTCGACGGGGTAGTCGGCGTACCGTTCGGCCTCGGGCAGCGCGGCGCGCACCTGCCCGACGAGGTCCCGGTAGCTGCGGTCCGGGCCGGCGGCCACCCGCAGCGGCAGCAGCCCGGCCAGCGCGTCGCCGCCGGCCGGGCGGCCGACCAGCACCTCGGTCGCGCCGGTCCAACGGCGCAGCAGGGCCGCCACGGCGGCGGCGACCAGCACGAACCGGGCCGCCTCGGCGCCCCGGCTGGCGGCGGCGAGCCGGTCGGCCAGCGCGTCGCCCAGCGGCACGGTGACCGCCTCCGGGCGCGGCGGGGTGCCCGGCGCGGCGGCATGGTCGACGGGGAAGCCCACCCGGTCCGCCCCGGCGGCGAGCACGCCGTGCCAGTGCCGGGCGTGGTCGGGCCGCCGCGCGGCGGCGATCCTGAGCTGGCCCCGGGTCATCAGCGACTGCATGATCTCTCCCGGCTACAGGTCGATGTCGATGGCGGGCGGGGCGGCGGCCACGGGGGCCGGCGCGCCGGTCAGCTCGCCGACCGGGCGGCCCGGGTCGGCCAGCACGGCGTCGAGCAGGTCGAGGTACAGGTCGGCGAACGCGCGCACGGTCTGCGGCAGGAACAGCCCGGCGTGGTACGCCCAGTGCACGGTGAGCCCGTCGGGCCGCTCGTAGACCTGCATGTCCAGGTCGAACATGGCCTGCCCGGTCGGGGCGACGGCCAGCTCCACCGGCCGGCCGAGGAACTCGACCCGGGCCACCTCGGCGTGTTGCATCGCGAACAGGGTGTCGAACAGCGGGTGCCGGTGCGGGTCGCGCACCGGCAGCACCGCCTCGACCAGGCTGTCGAAGGGGAAGTCCTGGTGGGCGAAGGCGTCCACCGCGTCCCGGGCCACCTCGGCCAGCAGCGCCCGGAACGGCACGTCGGGGCGGACCCGGTGGCGCAGGCAGACGGTGTTGACGAACATGCCCATGGTGGCGTCCAGCCCGGGCGCGCCCCGCCCGGCCACCGGCGTCCCGACGGTCACGTCGACGCCGTCGGCCCCGCCGGGGCCGCCCGTGGCGGCGGCGAGGAACGTCGCGTAGCCGGCGAGCAGCAGGTGGAACAGGGTGACGCCCTCGCGGCGGGCCAGCGCGCGCAGCGCGGCGGTGCGGGCGGCGTCCACGGCGAACTCCACGACACCGGCGGCGGCGGTCGGCGGGCCGCCGGCGGCGGGCCCCGCGACGCGGTCGGCGTCGGTGGGCAGGCGCGGCGGCGCGGGCGGGTCGGCGAACCGGGCCAGCCACCAGTCGCGCCCCGGCGGCTCCTGCGCGTGCGTCCACACGGCGTAGTCGGCGTACTGGGCGGGAACGGGCGGCAGGTCGCGGCCGGCGTAGCGGGCGTCGACCTCGCGCAGCAGCAGGGCCAGGGAGAGCCCGTCGGTGACGATGTGGTGCAGCTCCAGGGCCAGCGCCGCCCCGGCCGGGGTGCGCCGCAGCTCGGCGCGCAGCAGCGGCGGGGCGGCCAGGTCGAACGGGGCCACCGCCACCGGCTCGTCGGCGGCGCGGGCCACCTCGGGCAGCTCGCACACCACGCCGGGCAGCACCCGCTGCACCGGCCGGCCCGCCTCGGTGCCGAACGCGGTGCGCAGGATGTCGTGCCGGGCCACCACGTGCCGCAGCGCCTGGCCCAACCGGGCGGCGTCGGCGTCGTCGGGCAGCGGCAGCAGCAGCGGCAGGTGGTAGGCCACCGAGGCGGGGTCGCGGGACTGGGCCAGGAACACCCGCCGCTGCTGCGGCGACAGCGGGTACGCCCGCGCGGCGGCGGCCCGGGGCAGCGGCGTGGCGGCGCGGGCCTGGCGCACCTCGGCGGCGAGGGCGGCCACGGTCGGGTGGCGCAGCACGGCGGCCGGCGACACGGCCACGCCGAAGACCCGCTGCGCCTCCACGGCGAGCGCGACGGCGGCCAGGGAGTCCCCGCCGGCGGCGTAGAAGTCGTCGAGCACGCCGAGCTTGGGCACCCCCAGCACCCCCTCCCACACCCGCACGAGCTGCCGTTCGGTGTCGTCGCCCGGCGGCTGGTACGCCCCGTAACGGTCGTCGGGGGCGATCAGGTCGGCCGGGTCGAGCGAGTCGACCTGGACGATGTGCCGGGGCAGCTCCCCGTCGGGCAGTTCCCGGGCGAGCTGCCCGCGCAGCGCCAGCGGGTCGAGGTGGTCGTCGGCGACGACGTACACGCAGCCGTCCTTGACGGCGACCCGGTCGACCTGCGGCCAGAGCCGGGCGAGGGTGTCCACGTCGGGGGTCATCGGGCGGCTCCGATCGCCTCGGCCAGCCCGCGCACGGTCTGGTGCATGTACAGGTGGCGGGGGGTGAGGTCGGCGAGGCCCTGGTCGCGCAGCTCGTTGAGCAGCCGCAGGGCCAGCAGCGAGTTGCCGCCGAGGTCGAAGAAGTTGTCCTCCGGGCCGACCTCAGCGCCGAGGACCCGCTGCCACACCGCCCGGATCCGCTCGTCCAGCGCCGCGTCGGCGGCGGGCGCGGGGGCCGGCGCGGGCGGCTCGGCCGGGGCGGGCAGCCGGGCGGTGTCGAGCTTGCCGTTGCCGGTCAGGGGCAGGGCGGGCAGCGCGGTGACCGTCGCCGGGACCATGTAGTCGGGCAGCATCCGGGCGGCGCGGCGGCGCACCTCGGCGAGCGCGCCTGCGGCGGCGCTGGCCCCGGCGGCGGGAGCCCCGGCGGTGTCGGCCTCGGTGGCGGCGTCGGCGTCGGCGAGCACGACGTAGGCGTGCAGCCGGGTGTCGGCGGACTCCGCGCCGGTCTGCACCACCACGGCCACGGCCAGCACCGCCGGGTCGTCCAGCAGCACCTGGCGGATCTCGTCCAGCTCGATGCGGTAGCCGCGCACCTTCACCTGGTTGTCGAGGCGGCCCAGGTGCTCCAGCCGGCCGTCGGGCAGCAGCCGGCCCCGGTCGCCGCTGCGGTACATCCGCCCGCCGGCCCACGGGTCGGGCCGGAACCGCTGCGCGGTCAGCTCGGGGCGGCGCAGGTAGCCGTCGGCCACCCCCGCGCCGCCGACGTGGATCTCCCCCGCCGCGCCGGGCGGCAGCAGCCGGCCGTCCGGGTCGAGCACGTACACCCGCCAGCCGGGCAGGGCGCGCCCCACCGACCGGCTGCCGGCCAGCGCCAGCCCCCGGTCGAGAGTCTGCGCGGTGACGTGCACCGTGGTCTCGGTGATGCCGAACATGTTCACCACCCGGCACTCCCGCTCCGGGTGCCGGTCGAACCAGCCGGTGAGCATCCGGGCGTCCAGGGGCTCGCCGCCGAAGACGACCAGCCGCACGGCGAGCCGGTCGGCGGCGCGCCGGTCGACGTCGAGGAGCTGCGCGAACGCCGACGGGGTCTGGTTGAGCACGGTCACCCGCTCGGCGGCCAGCAGCGCGTGGAACTCGTGCGGGGACCGGGTGACCAGGTGCGGGACGACCACCAGGTGCCCGCCGGTGAGCAGGCAGCCCCAGATCTCCCACACGGAGAAGTCGAAGGCGCTGGAGTGGAACATCGTCCACACGTCGGCCGGGCCGAGCCCGAAGTCCCCGGCGGTGGCGTCGACGAGGGCGAGGACGTTGCGGTGCGGGACGCACACGCCCTTGGGGCGGCCCGTGGAGCCGGAGGTGTAGATGACGTACGCGGTGTCGTCGGGCCCGCCCGCCGCAGGCTCCTCCCCCGCCGCGTCGTCCGGGCCGGCGGTCAACCCGGCCGGGTCGATCCCGCCGCCGCCGACGAGCAGCGCGACGCCGGAGTCCTCGACGGTGTAGCGGATCCGCTCGGCCGGGTACGCCGGGTCGACGGGCACGTACGCGGCCCCCGCCCGCAGCACGCCGAGCAGCACCGCGATCAGGTCGACCGACCGGTCCAGGCAGACGCCCACCCGGTCGCCGGGGGCCACCCCGCGCGCGGCGAGGGCGCGGGCCACCCGGGTGGCGCGGGCGTCCAGTTGCGCGTACGTCAGCTGTTGGCCGGCGCAGGACACGGCCGGCGCGTCGGGTCGCCGCCTGGCGTGCCGGGCGACGCGGCCGGCGATGGTGTCGACCGCCGGGGGCGGCCCGCCGGGGCCCCGGCCGAGGGCGACGATCGCGGCCCGCTCGGCGTCGTCGAACAGGTCGTGACCGGCCAGCGGGCGGTCCGGGTCGGCGAGGACCTGCCCGAGCACCCGCACGACCTGGCGGGCGAACGCCGCGACCAGGTCGGACGCCCACCCGGCGGTGCGGTGGTGGCAGGTCAGCGTGGTGCCGGCCAGCGCCAGGGTCAGCGGCCACAGCGGGGCCAGGCAGGGCCGGTACGCGTCGGCGGGGCTGGCCGCGTCGAGCACGCCGGCCTCGACGTCGAGGAGCCCGGCCGGCGGCGCGCCGCCGGGGGCCGGCCACGGCAGCCCGGTCGCGGCGGCGGTGGCGAGCAGGTCGCGGGCCCCGCGGTCGACCGGCACCCCGACGACGGCCAGCCGCTCGTCGACGACCGCGCCGACGTGGGCGCGGCGCACGCCCCGGTACCGGGCCAGCACCGCGCCGACGGCCGCGACGAGGGCGGCCAGGTCGGTCCCGGCCGGCACGGCGACGGTGTGCGCGGCGAGCCGGTCCGGCCCGGGGTCGCCGCGCCGCCAGCCGGTGTCCCCGGCGTCGTCGGCGGCGTCCGTGTCGATGTCGGCGGCGGAGGCGGCGGCGGGGGTGGCGTCGTCCGACCCGCCGCTCCCGGCGGCGGCCGGGTGCGCGGCGGTCGTGGGGGGCACGGGCCGACCCGGCACGACGGGCTGATCCGGGACGACGACCGGGGGCGCCGGGGCGGCGGGGTCGGTCAGCTCGGCCAGCAGGGCGCCGAGGCGGTGCCGGCCCACGGCGTGCCGGCGGGCGACCAGCACCAGGTCGGCCCCGTCGTCGTGGCGCAGCAGCACCGCCCGCAGGTCCGGGCCGCCAGCCGGCAGCGGCCGGGCCAGCTCGGCGTCGCGGCGGCGCGCGGCCAGCCCGGCCGGCACCCGCTCCACCCACAGCCGCCCGCCGGCCAGGCCGTGCCGCCGGGTGAGCCCGGCGTACGCCTCGGCGAGGCCGTCGGCGTCGGCGTCGGGGGCGACCCGGGCGCTGGCGGCGTGGCAGAACCGGCCCGCCTCGGCCGGGTGGGGGGTGTGGGGGGCGCTCATCGGGTGGTGAACCCTCCGTCGACGGTGATGACCGAGCCGGTGACCTGCGCGGACTCGTCCGAGGCGAGCCAGAGCGCCGCCTGGGCCACCGCGCCGGGCTCGATCAGCGCGTTCATCGGCTGGGCCTGCACGAACGTCTCCTCGTGCTCGGCGACCGGGACCTCCAGCGACCGGGCGATCTCGGCGAGCATCCGGCCCTCGACGTGCGGGTCGTCGCGCACCGAGCCGGGGCACAGCGCGTTGACCCGCACCCGCAGCGGGGCGTAGTCGAGCGCGGCGGCCCGGGTCAGCCCGACCAGGCCGTGCTTGGCCGCGACGTAGCCGGCGAAGTGCCGGTAGCCGACCAGCCCGGCGGTGGAGGCGACGTTGACGATGCTGCCGGCGCGCTGCCGGCACATCACCTCGCCGACCGCGCTGATCATCCGCCACGGCCCGGACAGGTCGACGTCCAGCATGAGCTGCCACTCGGCCTCGGTGATCTCGTGCGTCGGCTTGCCCGACGGCGCGGCGATACCGGCGTTGTTGACCAGCACGTCGACCCGGCCGAAGCGCGCCACCGCCAGCGCGACGGCGGCCCGGACGGCGGCCAGGTCCCGCACGTCGGCCTCGACCGGGTACGCGGCTGCCCCGTACCCGGCGCACAGGTCGGCGGTGTGCGCGAGCTGGCTCGCCGAGCCCAGCGGGTACGGCACGCCGGGCAGGTCGCCGGCCAGGTCGACGAGGACCACGTCGGCCCCCTGGGCGGCGAACGTCACCGCGCAGGCGCGGCCCAGCCCCCGGGCGGCCCCGGTGACGATGGCGGTCTTGCCGGCCAGCCGGTCGCCGGCGACCACCGGTGCGGGGCGGGTCGGCGCGTCGGTCATCGCGCCAGCTCCGCGCCGACCAGGTCGAGCAGGGCCGCCGGGGCGTCGGTGAGGTACATGTGGCCGCCGGGCAGCCGCCGCACGGCGAAGCCGGCCGAGGTGACCCGCGCCCAGCCGGCGAGCGCCTCGTCGGCGACGAGGGTGTCGTCCGCGCCGCGCAGGGCGGTCACCGGCACGTCGACGCGCTTCTCCGCCGCCGGCCGGTACGCCTCGTGCAGCTCCACGTCGGCGCGCAGCACCGGCAGCAGCAGCTCCCGCATGTCGGGGTCGGCCAGCGCCGGGTGGGTGTATCCGGCGAACTCCTCCACCCGCGCGACGAACTCGTCGTCGGGCAGCCCGGCGGCGGTGCGCTCGCGCCCCGACCACGGGTCCGGGGAGCCGCTGACGAACAGGTGGGTGACGGCCACCCCGGCGGCCCCGGTGAGCCGGCGGGTCATCTCGTAGGCGAGCACCGCGCCCATGCTGTGCCCGAACAGGGCCACCCGGTCGCGGCCGGCGACCAGTTCGAGGACCTCGTCGAGCAGCCCGTCGACGGCCTGCTCCAGGCGGCGGTACGGCTCCTCGACGAACCGCTTCTCCCGCCCCGGCAGCGACACCGGGACGACGTCCAGCTCGGGCGGGGCGACGCGCCGCCACGGTTGGTACACCGACGGGCCCGCGCCGGCGTACGGGAAGCAGAGCAGTGTCGTGCGGGTCAAGACGGCTCCTTGCCGGTGAGGGCGGTCCGGACGGCGCGCAGCAGCCCGGCGTCGGCCCGGGCGAGCAGGTCGTGCCCGCCGGGAACGGTCAGCGTGGCGCAGCCGGCGGTGGTCAGGTCGGCCCAGGCCGCCGCGTCCACCGCCGACACGTGCGGGTCGGCGTCGCCGACGACGACGGTGACCGGGACGGCCACCGGGTCGGCGTCGCGCAGCCGGTAGCTGCGGCCCAGCTCGAAGTCGGCGCGGGCCGCCGGCAGGGCCGCGGCGGCCAGGTCCGGGTGCCCGGCCACCGCCGGCGGCAGGGTGCCGAGCGCGACCAGCGCGGCGAGGAACGCGGCGTCGTCCAGCGTGGAGTAGTCCGGCTCGACAGTGGACCGGTGCGGCGGCACCGCCGAGGAGACCACCAGCGCGTCGGCGGGCCGGTGGCCGCGCCGGGCCAGCCGCCGGACCAGCTCGAACGCCACGTACGCGCCGAGGCAGTCGCCGTAGACGGCGTACGGGCGGTCGAGGTGGGGCGCGAGCGCCGCCTCCAGGGCCTGCACCAGCGGGGTCATCCGGCGCGGGGCGGCCTCGGCGGCGCGTTCCCGCCGCCCCGGGTACTGCACGGCGTTGACCTCGACGGACCGGGGCAGCCCGGTGCGCCAGCTCTCGAACGCGCCCGCGTTGCCGCCGGCGTAGGGCAGGCAGAACAGCCGCAGCGCGGGGCGGGGCACCGGCGCGCGGACCACCAGCCACGGGTCGCGGTCAGCCATCGCGGGCCACCCGGTCCACCAGCGCCCCGAAGTCGGCCAGGTCGGCGAACTCGGCCAGGGTCAGCCCGGTGCCGTACCGCTGGCGCAGCGTGCGGACCAGGCGCAGCGCCCGCAGCGAGTCCCCGCCTGCGGCGGCGAACGTGGTGGCGGCCGAACGCGGCGTCACCCCGAGGACGTCGCGCCACGCCCCGGCGACCCGCGCCGACCAGCGGGACCGGGCGTCGGTGGGCGTCGGGTCGGCCGGCGGCCCGGCGGGCGGCAGCGCGGCGGTCGGCTCGGTGGCCAGCAGCCGGGTGAAGGTCGCGGCGAGCCGGTCGGCCCAGTCCGTGTCGAAGCGGCGGCCGTCGTACTGGAGGGCGAGGGCGAGCCGGCCGGTGTCGGGGGCCACCGCCACGTCGACGGCGAGGCTGAACCCGACGTCGACGGTGGTCACCCGGCTGGCCACGACGCGGGGGCCGGCGCGGTCGTCGGCGTGGAAGTGGGTGTAGTTGAAGAAGCTGTCGAAGCGGGGCCCCGCCCCGCCGGCCCGGACGATCTCGGCCAGCGGGAACCGGTGGTGGCCCATCAGGGACCGCTCGGCGTGCCAGGCGTCCCCGGCCAGCTCGGCCAGCGGCCGGCCGCGCAGGGTCGCCGTCACGGGCAGGGTGTTGAGGAACAGCCCGAGGGTGGCGTCGCTGCCCGCGCCCTCGGGCCGGACGCCGACGACGAGGCCGGAGACGACGTCGTCGCGGCCGGCGGTCTCGCCGAGCGCCCGCAGGTGCACCGCCAGCAGGTACGACTTTACCGGCACCCCGGCCGCGCGGGCCGCCTCGGCGACCCGGTCGGTGACGTCGTCGTCCAGCGGCACCGGCCGGGTGACGGTGATCCGGGGCCCGGGCCCGCCGAGCAGCAGCGGGGTCGCCGCGCCGGGGCCGTCGAGCCAGAACCGGCGGGTGGCCGGGTCGGCGAGGGCGGCCTTCTCTGCGGCGACGTGGTGGTGCGGCGGCAGGGCCGCCGGGGCGGGCGGGGCGGGCCGGCCAGCGCGCCGCCGCTCGTGGTCGGCCAGCAGGGCGCGCAGGAACAGGTCGAGGCTCCAGCCGTCGAGGACGGCGTGGTGCTCGGCGACGACGAGGGTGAACCCGTCGGCGCCCTCGTCGACGGCGTGCAGCCGGACCAGCGGCGGGCGTTCCCAGTCGAACGGGCGGGCCCGCTCGGCGGCGATCAGCGCGTCGACGTGGGCCGCGCGGGCGGCCGGGTCCGCGTCGGCCAGCGCGTCGACCGGCACGTCGGCGGGCGCGTCGGCGTGCACCAGTTGCAGTGGCTCGGCGTAGCCGTCGAGGGCGAAGCCGGTGCGCAGCACCGGGTGCGCGGCCACCAGCGCGGCGAACGCGGCCCGCAGCGCGGCCGGGTCCAGCGGCGCGTCGACGCGGTGCGCGGTGACGTTGTGGTACATCGCCGGGTCGCCGGTCAGCTCGCAGTGGTAGACCATGCCCTGTTGCAGGGCGGTCATCGGGTACGCGTCGACCACCGACGCGGGCAGCCGGTCCCGGTCGGCGGGGGCCAGGAGGGTGTCCGCGCCCCGCTCGGGCCGCCCGGCGGCGGGCCCGGTGGACGGGCCGCCGTCGACCGGCCGCGCCCCGTCGACCGGCGACGCGGCGGCCGGCGTCACCCCGGCGGCCGGCGCGGCGGTGTCCGGCCCGGCGAGGGTGATCTCGCCGTGGGTGACCAGCTCCCGGATGGACTGGTGGGCGAAGATGTCGCGCAGCCGGAACGACAGGCCCCGCCGGGCGGCGGCGACCTGCATCTGGATGCTGCGGATCGAGTCGCCGCCGAGGGCGAAGAAGCTGTCGGTCACGCCGACGGCCGGCAGGCCGAGCACCTCCTGCCACGCCTCGGCGAGGATCTCCTCGGCCCGGTTGGCGGGGGCTACGTCCGGCCCGGCGGCGCGGCGGCCCCGCTCGGGGGCGGGCAGGGCGGCGCGGTCCAGCTTGCCGTTGCCGGTCAGCGGCAGCGCGTCGAGCACCACCACGGCGGCGGGGACCAGGTGCGCGGGCAGCCGCTCGGGCAGCCAGGCGGCGAGGCGGGCGTCCAGCGGCTCGCCGTCGGCCGGGGCGGCGGTCACCGCCGGGCGGGGGTCGTCGGCGTACTCGGGGCGCACCGCGTGCAGGGTGTAGCGGTCGGTGCCCTCGAGCAGGTCGTCCTGGCGGGTGACGACGGTGAAGCCGCGGTCCTCGAAGAACGCGATCAGCTCGTCGAGGCGGCCCTCGGTGGCGGTGCCGACGCCGTCGTGCACCTCCATCGCCACCTGCGCGACCAGCGGCCAGTGCCCCTCCCGGACCCCGGCGAGGACGTCGGCCTCGGCCCGCTGCACGTCGATCTTGAGCAGGTCGATGCGGTCGGGGGCCACCTCGTCGATCACGTCGGACAGCGGCCGGACGGCCACGCTGAGCCGGTCCGGCGCGAAGCGCTCCGTCAGCAGCTCGTCGACCCGGTCGAGCAGCGCGTCCCGGTCGGCCTCGCCCCGGTCCCGCTCGTTGGCCAGGAACCGGCGGATGACGGCCTGTTCGGCGGCCGGGTCGGCGTACTCGGCGTGGCCGGACATCATGGCGTAGCCGGGATAGTAGGTGAAGTCGACCTCGCCGGGGGCCGCCGCGAGCCCGTGCGGGTGCACGGTGGCGGGCACGCCGAAGGCGGACACGTTGCGGCGCAACGCCTCGACCACCGACGGCACCGGCTCGAACGCGTGGATCGTGGCGTCCGGGCAGACGGCGTGCACGAACAGCGAGAACATGCCGATGTTCGCGCCGACGTCGAAGACCGTCGCACCGGCCCGCAGCACCACCCCGTCGCGCAGATAGACCTGCTGGCGGAAGATCTCGTCGTAGAGGTAGCGGGTCTCGTGCGGGTTGATGCCCACGACCCGGTCCACGTCGACCGCCGGCGGGCCCCCGGCGGGCGTCACGTACGCGACCAGCCGCGCGCCGTGCCCGTCGTCGTCGCGGGCCACCACCGCCGCGTCGGCCACCCCGGGGTGCTCGCGCAGGACGGCGGCGACCTCCCCCGGCTCGATCCGGAAGCCGTTGACCTTGACCTGGTCGTCGAGCCGGCCCAGGTAGGTCAGCCGCCCCCGCGCGTCGAAGCGCACCCGGTCGCCGGTGCGGTAGACCCGCTCGACGCGGCCCGACGGCAGCGCCGCCGGCACGAAGCGGCGGGCGGTGGCCTCCGGGTCGCCGAGGTAGCCGTCGGCGAGCTGGGGGCCGGTCAGGCACAGCTCGCCGGCCACCCCGGGCGGCACCGGGCGGAGCTGGCCGTCGAGCACCCACGCGCCCGTGCCTGGCAGGGGCCGGCCGATCGTCGGCGGTTGACCGGCGGTGATCTCGGCGCTGGTGGCGTCCACGGTGGCCTCGGTCGGGCCGTACAGGTTGACCGCGCGCACCCCGGGCAGGGCGGCCACGGCGTCCCACAGGTCCGCCGGCACCGGCTCGCCGCCGAGCAGCAGCACCCCCGGCAGCCCGACCCGGCCGGCGGCCACCCCGTCGGCGGCGAGCAGGATGCGCAGCTGCGACGGGGTCAGGTCCAGCACGTCGACGCGGTGCGCGGCAAGCAGGGCGGCCAGCTCGACGCCGTCGCGGCGGGCCTCCTCCGGCACCAGGCACAGGCTGCGGCCGTGCCCGAGCTGGACGAGCTGCTTGACGGAGGCGTCGAAGGTCAGCGGGGCGTTGACCGCCACCCGCGCCCCGGCCGGGGCGTTCGGGTAGACGACGCGCTCCAGGGCGTGCGCCAGGTGCGCGGCGCTGCCGTGGGAGACCAGCACCGGGCGCGGCGCGCCGGTGGACCCCGAGGTGAAGATCACGTACGCCGGGTCGGTCGGCCGCGTCTCGGGCAACGCGGCGGTGGTGGTGGCGGTGGCGGCGAGCTCGGCGACGGCCGCGTGCGGCACGCCCGCCACCGGCCGGTCGCCGAGGACCAGGCCGGCGTCGACCGCGCGGGCCAGCTCGGCGAGGCGGCGCGGGGGCGCGGCCGGGTCCAGCGGCACGAACACCGCGCCGGCCCGCAGCACGCCGACGAACGCCACCACCGTGTCCCGGGAGCGGGTGGCCAGCACCCCGACCCGCCGGCCGCCGTGCAGGCCGCGCTCGACCAGGCCGGCGGCCACCCCGTCGGCGAGCCGGCGCAGCTCGCCGAAGGTGTACGCCCCGTCGGCGGCGACCACCGCCTCGGCGTCCGGGTCGGCGGCGGCCAGCCCGCCGTCGAGCAGGTCGGCGAGGGTACGCGTCGGCGCGTCGGACGCCGGCCCGGCGGCCTCGACCAGCCAGCGCGTCTCCGCCCCGCCGAGCAGGGCCAGCGGGGCCCCGTCGGTCAGCGCGGCGGGCAGCGTGCCGAGCACGGCGAGCAGGCCCTCGCGCAGCTGCCGCCCGCCGGTCACCCGCAGGGTCACCGTGTCCGCGTCGAGCAGGGCGGCCAGGTGCGGCCCGCCCACCGGCGGCGGGGCGCTCACCCGCACGGCGGTGGCCCCGAGGGCGGACAGGGCCGCCGGGTCGACGGCCGGCACGGCGGCGAAGCCGGCCACCGCGGCGGAGTCGACGCCCACCGGCTCCAGCAGGTGGAACGTCTCCTCGGCGGGGCGCTCCGCGCCGCGTACCTCGTCGAGGAGCTGTTTCGGCGCGGCCGGCAGCGGCAGGCGCAGCCGCACCGGCGCGTAGCCGCCCAGCGGCCCGACCACGGCGGCGGTGCCGTCGGCGTGCCGGCCGTCGCTCCAGCGGGCCAGCACCAGGTCGGCGTCGTCGGCCCCGGCGGGCGGCTCGGCCCGGCGGGACAGGGTCAGCGCCCAGGCGGCCAGCAGCAGGCTGGGCACCGTCACCCCGGCCGCGTCGGCGGCGGCGGCCAGCGGGCCCAGCGGCACCTCGGCCACCGACTCCTCGGCCGCGTCGTCGCCGTGCGGGGTGACCAGCCGGGCGGCCGGCACGTCGGAGGCCGCCGGCTGGCCCGCCTGCTGCCGCTCGTCGAACTGCCACTCGGAGACGTCGAGGAACTGCAGGGCGTCCGGGTCGTCGGCGCAGGACCCGCCGGCGTACGCGGTCGCCAGGTCGGCCAGCACCAGCCGCAGGCTCGCCGGGTCGGCGATCAGCGGGGCGGCGGCCAGCTCCAGGGCGTCGTCGGTGAGGGTCACGGACAGCTCCCCGGCCGCGCCGACGGTCACCGAGCGGGCGTCGTCGACGTCCTGCAACGGCACCCGCAGGCCGGGGTGGTGCACCAGGGTCAGCCGCAGCGCCTCGTGCCGGGCGACCACCGCGTCGACGGCGGCCTGGAGGCGGGCGGCGTCCAGCGGGCGGCCGAGGCGGACCCGGGCCCGCACGAGTTCCCGCGCCCCGGTGTAGGCGAGCCGCTGGACCGGGGAGAGTCGGTAGCCGTTCACACCACGCTCCGGTTGACGTAGAGGTCGGACATAGCGACGAGGATCTGCCGGTCGCCGGAGAAGGGCTCCCGCCCGTGGGTGGCGAGGAAGTTGTCCACCACCAGCACGTCGCCGCGCCGCCAGGGCACCGACACGGCGTGTTCCCGGTAGAGGTCCCGGATGCCGGCGACCACCTCGTCGTCGATCGGGCTGCCGTCGCCGTGGTACGCGTTGCGCGGCAGCCCCTCGGGGCCGTACTCGCGCAGCAGCGCGGCGGACACCTCGGCCGGCATGTTGGAGCTGTGGAACAGGTGGGCGTGGTTGAACCAGAACGTCTCGCCGGTGCGCGGGTGGGTGGCCACGGCCTGCCGCCGGGCCCGGGTGCGCAGCCCGTCGCCGCCGAGCCAGGTGAACTCGGTCGCCGACGCCGCGCAGTACGCCTCCACCTCCGCCCGGTCGGTCGTCTGGAACGCCTCCTGCCACGGCAGGTCCAGGTGCGGGCCGTAGTTGCGCACGTAGCACACCCCGTCGCGGGTGAACCGCTCGCGCACCTGCGCCGGGATCCGCGGCGTCACCACCCGCTCGCTGGCCAGCGGGGTGGCCCCGCCGCTGCCGGTGGCCGGCTGGGCGCACCAGAAGTAGAGGTGGGTCGGCCAGTTGTGCGAGTAGGACATCTCGTGGTGCAGCGGGATCCACTGCTCGGCGTTGAACTCGGTGGAGGTGAACACCCGGTCGGCGACCTCGGTGCGCGGCGCGGCCCGCTCCAGGTAGCCGAGCAGGTCCGGGGTGACCGCGCGGGCCGCCCGGCTGAAGTCGTCGGCGGTGGCCACCTCGAAGCCGCGGAACAGCACCGCGCCGTGGGCGTCCAGGTCGCGCAGCAGCTCGGCGCGGCGGCCGGCGAGCCAGCCGGCGAGGTCGAGGTCGGCCACCGCGGCCTCGACCAGCAGCACGAAGGAGTCGTCGACGAGCACCCGCCGGGTGACCGGCGCGGCGGCGGGCGCGGTGCCGCGCCGACGCGGCCCCGGCCCGCTCACGACCGGCCCCCGGCGGTCGCCGCCGCCGGCGCGCCGTCGCCCGCCCGCGCCCCGTCGGGCGGGGCCGCCGTCAGCTCGGGCGCGGTGACCGGGTCGGACATGGCGGTGAGGATGCGCCGGGGCGGGGTGAACGGCTCCCGGGCGTGCGCGGCGAGCATGTTCTCCACCAGCAGCACGTCGCCGCGCCGCCACGGGAACGACCGGGTCTCCGCCGCGTACGCGGCCCGCAGCTCGGCGAGCACGTCCGCGCCGATCGGCGTGCCGTCGCCGTACGCGGTCTGGTAGGGCAGGTCCTCCTCGGCCAGCGCCCGGCGCAGCCCCGCGCTGACCTCGTCGGGCAGCGACGTGACGTGGAAGAACAGCGCGTGGTTGAACCAGGTGCGCTCCCCCGTCACCGGGTGCTCGCGCACGGCGGGCCGGACCTGCCGGGTGCGCAGCTGCTCCTCGCCCACCCACTGCGCCTCGATGCGGGCGCGGGCGCAGTATGCCTCGACCTCGGCGCGGCTGTCGGTCTGGAACGCCGTCTGCCAGGACAGGCTGATCCCGGGCAGGTAGTTGCGCTGGTAGCACACGCCGCCCCGGCGCTCGAACCCGGCGACCGTCTCGGGGCGCAGCCGGGCCAGCACCCGCCGGCTGTCGGCCAGCGGCGTCCGCCCGCCCGCGGCGGGCTCGGTCTCGCAGAAGAACACGATCCGCAGCGGCCAGTTCAGCGTGTACGACTGCTCGTTGTGCAACACGATCGGCTGGTCGGCGGGGTGCTCGGTGGAGGTGTAGACGCCCTCGGTGACCTCGCTGCGCGGCGAGGACCGCTCGCCGTAGCTGAGCACGTCGCCGGAGAGGGCGGCCATCGCGGCCCGGAAGTCGGCGGGGCCGGTCACGGCGAAGCCCCGCAGCAGCACGGCGGCGTGCCGGCGGGCCAGCTCGTCGACGGTGTCCCGGTTGCCGGCCAGCCAGGCCGCCAGGTCCAGGTCCGGCACGGTGGCCTCGACCAGGGCCGGCAGCGGACCGCCCGGCCAGTCGGGGCGTACGTCGACCAGGGAACGGTCCCGCCGGCGGCGTCCGATGGCCGACGCCACCCGGCTCTGCTCAGTCATCTCTCGGTCCCCCAGGGGTCGTCGACACACTCGGCGAGGCTGCGTGCGGGGTCGGCCGCCGCCCGGCGGAGCACCCCGACGAAGTCGTGGTGCCACGCCTGCGCGCGGGGCCCGTCGAACAGGTCCGTCCGGTAGGTCCAGAGCGCGTCCAGGTCGCCCCGGCGCTCGTCGAGCCAGCAGGTGAGGTCCAGCCGGGCGGCGTCCGGCGCGAGTTCCACCCCCGCGAGGTCCAGCCCCTGGGCCCCGCGCCAGGTGGCCGCCGGGGCGTTCTGCACGCCGAAGGCGACCTGCACCAGCGGGTTGCGGTGCGGGTGGCGGGCCGGGCGCAGCCGCTCCACCACCGCGTCGAACGGCACACCCTGCCGCTCGCCGGCGAACAGGGCGGCGGCGCGGGCCTCGGCGAGCAGGTCGGCGAAGCCGCGCTGCGGGGCGGGGCGCAGCCGCAGCGGCATCGTGTTGACGAAGCAGCCGACGCTGTCCTCGGCCGCGACGCCGGTCCGCCCGGCGAACGCGGTGCCGACGAGCAGGTCGGTGCGCCCGGTGCGGGCCCCGAGCAGGGCGGCGAACGCGGCCAGCCCGACCATGTAGAGGCTGGCCCGGTGGGCACGGGCGAGCCGCCGCACGGCGTCGGCGGTGGCGGCGTCGACGGTCACCCGCAGGCTGGCCCCCTGCGGGCGGTCGGCGGCGTGCGGAGCGGGCGGGCCGGCCGGGCCGGGCGGAGACGGCGCGGGGGCGGCCGGCGGGACCGCCAGGTCGAGCAGGGTGGGCGCGTCGCGCAGCCCGGCGACCACCTCGTCCAGGGCGCGGCGGCCGGCCGGGCCGGCCAGCCACTCCCGCTGGGCCAGCGCGAACGCCGCCGGCCCCGGCACGGGCCGGGCCGGCCACGGTGGGCGGGGCCGGGTGACCCGCACGGCGGCCTCCCGTTCGCTGTCGTAGCAGCGGCCGAGGTCGCGCACGAGCACGCTGAACGACCAGTCGTCGCAGACGATGTGGTGGGCCACCAGCAGCAGCGCGAAGCGCGGGCGGTCGTCGGCGACGAGGTGCGCGCGCAGCAGCGGCCCGGCGGCCAGGTCCATCGGGGTACGGGCGCTGGCGGCGGCCACCCCGGCGACCCGCCCGGCCAGCGGCACCCCCGGCACGGGCCGCTCCAGGACCAGCTCGACCTGCGGGTCGTCGTGCACCCGCTGGACCGGGCCGGCGTCGGAGCTGGGAAACACGGTGCGCAGCGCGGGGTGCCGGGCGACGACCCGGCGCAGCGCCCGGGCCAGCGCCGCCCGGTCCACGGCGCCGTCCAGCTCGACCACGTAGGACACCAGGTAGGAGGTGTCGGTCGGGTCGAGCTGGTGCAGGAACCACAGCCGGCGCTGCGCCGCCGACAGCGGCGCGGGCCCGTCGGCGACGGGCGGGCCGACACCGGCCGGATCGGTGGCGGGCCGGGCGAGGGCCGGGGGCGGCGGGGCGGCGGTCGACGTGGCCAGGTGGGCGGCGAGGGCGGCCACGGTGGGATGGTCGAACAGCGCGGCCGGCGGCACGGGCCCCCCGGTGACGGTGGCGAGCCGGGCCGCGCAGCGCAGGGCGAGCAGGGAGTCGCCGCCGAGGTCGAAGAAGTCGGCCTGCGGCCCGGCGACCGGCACGCCGAGCACGTCCCGCCAGACGGCGGCGACCTGCCCGACGAGGCCGGCGGCGGCGGGATCGGTGGCGTCGGCGGCGAAAGCGTCGGCGTCGGCCGGGTGCGGCGGGTCGGCCGCCTCCCATTCGGCCGCTTCCCACTGCGGCGACGGCAGGGCCGCCCGGTCCACCTTGCCGCTCGGGGTGGTCGGCATCCGGTCCAGCCACACCACCGTCGCCGGCACCAGCGGGGCGGGCAGCCGCTCGCGCAGCCGGGCCGGCACGTCGTCGCGGCGCGCGCCGACCAGGTAGCCGACCAGGAGCGGGTCGCCGCTGGGCCCGGTGCGCACGGCGGCGGCGGCCTCCCGTACGCCGGGCAGGTCGGCCAAAGCCGCCGCGACCTCGCCCAGCTCGATGCGGTAGCCGCGCAGCTTGACCTGGTCGTCGAGGCGGCCGAGGAACTCCAGTTGCCCGTCGGGGCGCAGCCGGACCCGGTCCCCGGTGCGGTACATCCGCTCGCCGGGGCGGAACGGGTCGCGCAGGAACCGGGCGGCGGTCTCGTCCGGCCGGTCGAGGTAGCCCCGCGCCAGGCCCGCGCCCGCCAGGTACAGCTCCCCCGGGGTGCCGGGCGGCACCGGCATCCCGTCGGCGGCCAGCACGTACGCCCGGGTGCGCGGCAGCGGCCGGCCGATCGGGGGGACGCCCCCGTCGGCGGTGATCTCCGCCCAGGTCGAGTAGGTGGTGTCCTCGGACGGGCCGTAGAGGTTGAGCAGCCGGCGCACCCCGGGACGGGCCAGGACACGGGCGGCCAGGGCCGCGGTCAGCGGCTCGCCGGCCAGGCACACGGTGCGCACGCCGGCTGGCAGGGCGTCGGCGGCGAGCAGCTCGCTCATCGCCGAGGGGACGGTGTTGACCAGGGTGACCGGCAGCGCGGCGGCATCGGGGCCGGCGAGGGCGAGGACGTTGTCGACCAGCAGCACCCGCCCGCCCCAGCACAGCGGGCCGAAGATCTCGAACACCGACAGGTCGAAGCAGACGCTGGTGGCGGCCAGCACGCCGCTCAGTTCCTGCACCGAGAAGGCGGACCGGGCCCAGCCCATCAGCGCCGAGGCGGAGCGGTGTTCGATGGCCACCCCCTTCGGCAGCCCCGTGGAGCCGGAGGTGTAGATGACGTAGGCGAGCCCGGCCGCGTCGGCGTGCGCCTCCGGGCGGTCGGCGGGCGTCGCGGCCGCATCGAGGGTGTCCAGGGGCAGCGCGGCGGGGCCGAAGCGGTCGGCCAGGGCGGCGCGGGTGAGCACCAGCCGGGCGCCGGAGTCCTCGGTCATGAACGCCACCCGCGCCGGCGGGTACGCCGGGTCGAGGGGCACGTACGCCGCGCCGGCCTTGAGCACCGCCAGCAGGGCCACCACCAGGTCGGCGTCGCGTGGCAGGCAGACGCCGACCCGCTCCTGGCCGGTGACGCCGCGCGCCAGCAGGATCCGGGCGAGCCGGTTGGCCGCCTCGTCGAGTTGCCGGTATGTCAGCGCCCGGTCACCGGCGCGCACCGCCTCGGCGTCGGGAGTCCGCTCCACCTGGGCCTCGACCAGACGGTGCAGGCAGACGCCGGTGGGTGGGACGTCGGGGACGCGGGGTGCGCTGGCCCGGCGCACCGGCCCGGCGGGCCGGGCGGAGATGGTCACTTCCGCCCGCGATTCGTCGTGCGCGTGCAGCCAGACACCGAACGGCCCCCAAGATCGTAACGGTACGTGTGCCCTGGATGACCCCTCGGCAGGTCAGCGCCCCGGACTCCTCACGCTGTGCTACTTAAAGCGATCAATCGATTGCTCTCCGCTGAGAGATTCCACGAGCGCCGATGGGAATGCCAAGAGCCCTCCCAACATGTGGGAGATCGGTGGCGGAATGCGAACCAGGCGTTCCACCCGTCGAGCGACCTGCCCGCCGGGCGAGGAGCGTGCTGAGCAGGGTCGATGCTCCGGGCGGGGTCGCCAGCCGCCGGCTGCGCCGGCCCGCGGCTGTCGGGAAGCCGCCACGCCCCCGAAGAGGTCCGGCCGCGCCCGCGCGACCGGCAGGTCGCCGTGCGCTCCCGACCGACAGGTCGCCGTGCGCGCCGGCCGCCCGGTGACGCCCCGGGCACCGGGCGGGCCGTCAGGCCGGCCGCCGCCACTCGTCGGCGAGGACCGACCAGACGTCGATGTCGACGCGCCCGCCCGGCCCGGGAACCGCCTGGCGCAGCGTGCCGTCGCGGCGCATGCCCAGCCGGCGGGCGACGGCGATGCTGCGGGCGTTGCGCGGGTTCGTCCGCCACTCGACCCGGTGGATGCCCCGCTCCCGCACCGCCCAGTCGACGATCAGGCCGGCGGCGCGGGTGATCAGGCCCCGCCCCTGCGCGGCCGGCTCCAGCCAGCAGCCCGCCTCGCACACGCCGAGCGCGGCGTCGAACAAGACGAACATGACCCCGCCGACCAGCGTCGGCTGTTGCGGGGCCGGGCCCGTGAGCCAGATGCCCCAGATCCCGCCGGCATCGCGGGCTTGCGCGTCGGCGTAGCGTTGCAGGACGGCCCGCGCGGACGCGAGGTCGGTGGCCACGAACGACGCCCCCACCCAGGGCGCGATGTGCTCCCGGGCCCGGTCGAGGTGGCCGAGGAACTCCTCGGCGCGCCACGGCTCCAGCGGACGCAGCTCGGCGTCGGCGGTCAGGGGGCGAGCGAACACCGGGCCTCCCGGGGGTGCGGGGCGGGACCGGTCCAGCAGACCATACCCGGGTGTGCGGTCGCACCCGGCCCGCCGGAGGCGGGAACGCACGTCGGTCCGGCGCTCGGGCCGCCGGGGCCGAGCGCCGCCCCACCAAGCGGGGTCAGTCGCGCAGGAGGTCGGCGTGGGCGGCGCGGAGCCGGGCCAGGGCCGGGTCGCTGCCGGGGGCGACCCGGCGGTCGAGCTCGGCCCAGACCTCGGCGAGCGCCTCGGTGACGGCCCGCAGCTCGGCGGCGTGCCGCCGGCTGCTCTGCCGGTGCGACTCCTCGAGGCGGCGGGCCCAGCCCGCTGTCACCGTGGCGAGCCGGTCGGCGTCGGCCCGCGCCTGGGCCGCGCTGCGGGCGGCGGGGGCGGGCACGATCGCGGCGATCGGGCGGGGGTCGCCGTCGCGGGTGACCAGGGTGACCGTGTCGGTCAGCTCGGCCATCGCGATGAGCTGGGTCAGCCGGGTGCGGGTCTCGCGCAGCGACAGGGCACGCGGCGGGGTGGGCTCGTGAGCCAGTGCGGGAGCAGCCATGACTCCATACTGCGACGGGGGTATGACAAGAACCGTCCACGGTGGCCGGTCGGGGTCTACCCGGCCGCCCGGGCGAGGATGTCGACGTACCGGCGGCACCGGCCGGCGACGGTCGGCTCGTCGTACAGCTCCGTTGCGTACTCGACGACGCCGAGCAGGCCACCCCCGGTGGGGGTGAGCATGATCGACCAGTCCCGCCGGGCGCAGTCCAACCCCTGATCGGTGACCTCCGCCGTCAGCCCCGGCAGGCGCAGCGGCGGCATCCCCGGGTTCCAGGTGAACAGCGCCCCGGCGAACGGCGGCGGGTCACCCATCCGCCAGCCGGCGTCCACGGTGGCGTAGAGGGCCGGCAACGGGGCCGGCTGGTGTCGCACCGCGTCCAGGAACGCCGCGTCGAACCGGGCCGCCAGTTCGGTCAGGGGCTCGCCGTCGCGCAGCACCACCCGCACCGGCAGGGTGCCGGTGAACAGGCCGACCACCGCCTCCAGCTCCCGGCGGTCGCGGTGCGCGTAGGGGCAGGCGAGCAGGACGTCACGGGCGCCGGTCAGCTCGCCGACAAGCCGCGCGTAGGCGGCGGCGAGCAGCGGGAACAGCGTCAGGCCCGCGTCGGCGGCGAGCCGGTTCAGCCGGTCGGTCAGCGCGGCCGGCAGCGTGAAGGCGTACTCCGCGCCGACGCCCGAGGGCACGGCCGGACGGGGCCGGTCGGTGGGCAGCGGGACGGCCCGCGGCAGGTCGGCGAGGACGTCCCGCCAGTGCCGCAGCACCTCCGGCGGCACCCCGGCCCGGCGCTGCCGGCGCGCGTGCTCGACGTAGCGCAGGGCCGGGACGCGCTCGGGCGGCGCGCCCGCGTACGCCCGCCCCAGCTCGTCGAGGAGCTGGAGCATCGACCAGCCGTCCCCGCACAGGTGGTGCACGACCATCGACAGCACCCACCGGTCGTCGGTCAGCCGGGCGAGCCGGGCCCGCAGCCACGGCCCGTCGGCCGGGAAGGGCTCCCGGCCGGCCGCCACGCACCACGCCCGCACCGCGTCGGCGTCGGTGGCCGCCAGGTCGACCACGGGCACCACCACCGGGCGGTGGGGCAGCACCTCCTGCGCCGCCCCGCCGTCGCCGGCCACGATGCGGGTGCGCAGCGCCTCGTGCCGGGCCACCAGGGCGTCGACCGCCGCCGTGAGGGCGGGGACGTCGAGCGGGCCGGTGAGGTCGACGCGTACCGCCATGTGCACGGCCGCCGGGTTCGGGGCCTGGCGCTGGCGGTGCCACATCAGCTCCTGCTGGTACGTCGCCGGCGCCCGGCCGGCCGGGTCGACCGCCGCGGCCATCGCCCGCACGCCCGGGCTGCGCAGCACCCGGTCCACGCCGACGTCGACGCCGAGCGCCTCGCGCAGCCGGTTGGCCAGCCGCACCGCGCCCAGGGAGTCGCCACCGGCGGCGAAGTACGAGACGTCCAGCGGCACCCGGGACACGCCCAGCTCCGCGCACCACGCGTCGTGGACGAGCCGTTCCACGCCCGGCTGCGGCTCCTGGCCCGCGGGCGGCGCGGCGGGCGCGGGCAGCCGGGACACGTCGACCTTTCCGGTGTCGCCGACGGGCAGCGCGTCCAGCACCACCCAGGCGCGGGGCACCAGGTGCTCCGGCAGCCGCTCCCCCAGCTCGGCGGCCAGCCGGGCGGCGTGGGCGGCCGGCGGCCCGGTGCCGTCAGCGGTGTCGGCGTCGAGGGCGACGTCGGCGTCCGGGACGACGTACCCGACGAGGTAGGGCTCGGCCCGGTCGTGCCGGGCGACGACGGCGGCCTGCCGTACCCCCGGCAGCAGCGCCAGCGCGGCGGCTGCCTCGCCCGGCTCCACCCGGTGCCCGGCGATCTTCACCTGGTCGTCGACCCGGCCGCGGAACTCGATCGTGCCGTCGCCGCGCAGCCGGACCAGGTCGCCGGTGCGGTACATCCGGGCCCCCGGGTCGGTGGCGAACGGGTCCGGCAGGAACGCCGCCGCCGTCGCGCCGGGCCGCCCCAGGTAGCCGCGGGCGAGGCCGGCGCCGCCGACGTGCAGCTCGCCGACCGCGCCGGCCGGCACCGGCGCGCCGTCGCGGCCCAGCACGTAGAGGCGGCGGTGGTCCACGGGGCGGCCGATGTCGATCGGGCCGGCCCCGCCGGGCGGGACCGGACCGGCGGTGGTGACGATCGCGGCCTCGGTCGGGCCGTAGGCGTTGAGCACCTCGGCCGGATAGCCGGCGGGCGGCCGGCGGCGTAGCTGGCTGCCCCCGACCACCAGGGCCCGGACGGTCGGTGCCGGCGGCACCGCGAACACCAGTTCGGCCAGGGGCGCCGGCAGGAAGGCGACGGTCACCCCGGCCCGCCGCCATTGGTCGACCAGCCGCGCCGGGTCCGCGCGCACCCGCGACGGCACGAGGTGCAGGGTCGCCCCGGCGGCCAGCGTCGGATGGATCTCGGCGAGGTTCGCGTCGAACCCGAGGCCGAGCGCGTGCGCCACGGTGTCCGTGCCGGTGAGGGCCAGGGCGCGGGCGTGCCAGTCGACGACGTCCACGGCGGCGCGGTGCGGCACGCCCACCAGCCGGGGCCGCCCGGTGGAGCCGGAGGTGTAGACGCACCAGGCGAGGTGGCCGGGGCCGGCGGCGTCGACCGGATCGGACAGGGCGGGGTCGCCGGGGCGGTCGACCAGCACCCGCGCCGGCGGTGCGGCCCCGGCGGTCCCCGCCGCGGGGTCGACGGCGTCGACGCCGGCCCCCGGGAACGGGTCGGCGACGTCGGCGGCGGTCAGCAGCAGGCGGGCCCCGCTGTCGGCGAACAGGTCGCGCAGCCGGGCCGCCGGCAGGTCCGGGTCCAGCGGCAGGAAGGCCGCGCCGGCCAGCAACGCGCCGAGCTGCGCCGCGACCAGCTCCGCCCGGCGCGGCAGCAGCACCGCCACCAGGGCGTCCGGGCCGACGCCGTGCGCCGCGACCCGGCGGGCCAGCGCCCGCGCCCGGTCCCGCAGTTCCCGGTACGTCCACCGCCGCTGCCCGTCGACCACGGCCACCGCGTCGGGGGTCCGGTCGGCCTGCCGGAGGAACAGGTCGTGCAGCCGGTCTGCGGCGGGGGCGGGGCGCGGGCCGACCGGCCGGGCGGCGGGGTCGTCGAGCCGGGCGGCCAGCCGGGACAGGGGCTCGCCCGGCGCGCGGGTCAGCACGTCGAGCAGCCGGTGCAGGTGGTCGAGCAGCCGGTCCACGGTCGCCCGGTCCAGCACGTCGGTGCGGTACTCCACGTGGCAGCGCAGCGTCTCGCCGTGCGACAGGTAGACCATCAGGTCGACGGGGGCCTTGGCCAGGCCCAGCGGCAGCGGCTCGGCGGTGACGCCCGGCAGGTCGAAGGCGAATGCAGCCGGGCCGCTCTCGTACTCGACCACCACGTCGAACAGGGGGTGGCGGCCGGCCTCCCGGTGCGGGGCCACCGCCTCGACCAGCGCGTCGAACGGGACGCGGTCGTGCTCGTACCCGTCGGCGGCGGTGACCCGCACCCGGGCCAACAGCTCGCGGAAGCTCGGGTCGCCGGTGAGGTCCAGCCGCAGCGGGAGGGTCCGGACGAAGAACCCGACCAGGCCGGCGGTCCGCTCGTCCCGGCCGCTCGTGCCGGTGCCGATCACCAGGTCGTCCTGGCCGGTGAACCGGGACAGCAGCACCCCGAACGCGCTCAGCAGGGTGGTGAACGATGTGACCCCCTCGGCGCGGCTGAACCGCCGCACCCGCTGCGCCAGCTCGGCGGGCAGCTCGCGGAAGACGCTCTCGCCGGCCGCCGACGGCAGCGCCGGGCGGGTCAGGTCGGAGGGCAGGACGAGGGTGGGCGGGGCCGGGTCGAGCTGGGCCCGCCAGTAGGCCAGGTCCTTGTCGTCGGGCTCGCCCTCGCCGGCCGCCGCCAGCTCCGGGTAGGTCACCGGCAGCGGGGGCAGCCCCGCCGCCACGCCGGCCACCCGGGCCCGGTAGCGGGCCGAGACCTCGTCGGTCAGCACGGCGTACGAGCCGCCGTCGGTGGCCAGGTGGTGGAAGGCCAGCACCAGCACGTGCCGGGTGGCGGAGAAGCGCAGCAGGGTGAAGGCGAACACCGGCCCGTTGGCCAGGTCGAACACCCGGCGGCTCTCGGCGGCCAGCGCGGCGCGGACCGCCTCGTCCTCGTCCCCGCCGGTGTGCTCGCGCACCGGCAGCTCGACCGGCACCCGGTCGCGGACGACCTGCCGGGGCTCCCCGGCGACCTCGGCGTAGTGGGTGCGCAGCGGGGCGTGCCGGTCGACCACGTCGCGCAGCGCGCCCCGCAGCGCGGCGGGATCGAGGGGGCCGACGAGCCGCACGGCCGCCGCCTCGTTGTAGGCGGGCGTGCCCGGGTGCAGCCGCTCCATCAGCCACAGCCGGCGCTGCGCCGACGACAGCGGCGCGATCCGCTCGCCGCTCCGGTGCGGCGGGTCGACACCGGGCGGCCCTGCCGGCACGTCGTCGGGCTCCCGCGCCGGAGCGGCGTCGGTCGGCCCGGCGGGCCGGCGCGGGGTGGCTTGGCGCAGCGCGTCGAGCACCGGCAGGCCGGCCCGGACGGCGTCGGCGGGCAGTCCGAAGTCGACGAAGCAGGCGATCTCGTCGGCCCCCGCGTCGAGCACCGCCTGCACCACGGACCGGCAGCTCTCGGGTGAGCCGATGAGGGCCCGCTGCGCGCAGTACCGCTCGTACGCCCGGGACAACACGAACCGCACGTCCTCGTCGGGGACGCCGGCCAGGTCGATGTTCATGCCGAGGCTGTTGACCACCTCCCCCAGCAGGCGCAACGAGGAGCGCAGGTACGCGCAGAACGGCTCGAACGCCTCGGCGCGGGCCCGCTCGGCGTCCGCGCCGAGGTAGGTGTGCAGCAGCACCACCACGCGACCGCCGGCCGGGTCGAGGCCGTGCTCGGCGCGGGTGCGCCGGTAGAGCGCCACGTTCTCGGCGAGGCTCGCCACGTCCTGCGTCATCAGGTTCGTCACCACGCCGACGTCGCGGCGGGCGGCTTCCCGGTAGCTGTCGGGGTTGCCGACGATCGCGGTGAACACCGGCGGCTCGGGCTGCACCGGGCGGGGGAACAGGCGCACGTCGAGCGCCTCGCCGCTGCCCGAGCGGGCCGGCACCGCGTCCCCGCGCCACAGCCGCCGGACGGTCTCCAGGTGCTCGTACATCACCTGCTTGTGCCGGCCGAAGTGCTCGGGGTGGAAGACGAAGTCGTTGGCGTGCCAGCCGGGCGCGCAGCCCAGCCCGACCCGGCCGCCGGAGAGGTTGTCCACCATGGACCACTCCTCGGCGACCCGGACGGGGTGGTGCAGCGGCAGCACGACCGAGCCGGCGTTGAGCCGTACCCGGCGGGTGCGGGTCGCGAGGGCGGCGGCGAGGACGGACGGGTTGGGAAAGAGGCCGCCGAAGGAGTGGAAGTGCCGCTCGGGCAGCCAGACGGCGTGGAAGCCGTGCGCGTCGGCGAACTCCGCTGCGTCGAGGACGACGGCGTACTTGTCGTCGCGGTCCTGGTCGGGGTAGTCGCCGAAGAAGTAGAGGCTGAAGTCGACGGTCTCCGGCACCGTCGTCGCCGCGCCGGCGGCGGGGCGCGGGCGCGCGGCGGCCGGCGCGGTCGCGGGTGGCGCGGGGGGCGGCGGCGCGGGGGGCAGGGGCGCGGGCGCGGGTGGCGGCGGCGCGGGTGCCGGAGCCGGTGGCGGCGCGGCGGTGGGCGGGTTCGCCGGCAGGCCGGCGGTGGGCGGGTTCGCCGGCAGGCCGGCGGCGACGCCGAGCAGGGCGAGCTGCTGCCGCATCAGGTCGAGCTGCTGCCGGACGACGCCGACCAGCTCGCCCGACGCCGGCCGGGCCTCGTCGCCGGACGGTCCGCCCTCGGCGGCGGGTGGGGACGTTGCCGGCCCCGGGGCGTCCGAACCGGTCGGCGGCGCGGCGGCGGTGATCGCCGCGGCCAGCCGGCGTGGCGTGTCGACGGTGGTGAACAGGTCCCGCACCGGCACCCGGACGGCGAAGTCGCGCTCGATCTCCCGGGACATGGTGATCAGCAGAAGCGAGTCGGCGCCCAGGGCGAAGAAGCCCGCGTCCGGTTCGACCTCGGCGGGGGCCAGGCCGAGCCGGTCGGCCGTCAGGGCGCGCACCCGCTCCAGCACCGCGTCCGCCGGGGCCCCCGGCACCGCCGACGCCGCCGCGTTCGTGCCCGCATCGCCGACGGGGGCAGCGGCCACGCCGGCAGGAGCCGGGGCGGGGGCAGCGGCGACGCCGGCGGGAGCCGGGGCGGGGGCAACCTCCGGGGTGGCCCAGAAGCGGCGGCGCTGGAAGGGGTAGCCGGGCAGCGTCACCCGGCGTCCGCCGTGGCCGTCCACGAGCGCCGACCAGTCCAGCGGCACGCCCGCGACGTGCAGCTCCGCCACGGCCCGCCACAGCCCGGCCGCCGGGTCGAGCCCTCGCCGCTGGGACGGCACCCAGCGCGCCCCCGCCCCGGCCGTCCCGTCGACGGTGGCGGCGACGCCGGCCGCGCCCGCGAGGGCGGTGAGCACGCCGCCCGCGCCCGCCTCGACCACCGTCGCGACCGCCTCGGCGGCCAGGGCGCGGACCGCGTCGTGCCAGCGCACCGGCTCGCGGGCGTGGCGGCACAGGTACACGGCGTCGGGCCGCCAGCCGGGCGGGCGGACCCGGCCGTCGAGGGCGCTGACCAGCGGCAGCCGGGTCGGCCGGAACTCGGTCGCGGCGGCCAGCTCGCGCAGCGGGCCCAGCACCGGCGTGACCGCCGCCGAGTGGAACGCCCGGTCGACCGGGAGCAGCCGGGTCGCCACCCCGATCCGGGCGGCCCGGTCGGCGGCGGCGTCGACGGCGTCGGGCGGGCCGGCGAGGACGTGCTGCGTCGGCCCGTTGACCGCCGCCAGCTCCAGCGGCGACCCGGCGGCCAGCGCGTCCACGGTCGACCGGTCGGCAAGCACCGCCAGCATCGCGCCGGGCGGCAGGTGCTCGGCCATCAGGCGGCCCCGGTGGGCGGCGAGCCGCACGGCGTCGGCGAGGGTCAGCGCGCCCGCGACGACCAGGGCCGCGTACTCGCCGACGCTGTGGCCCAGGACGTGGTCCACGGGCAGGCCCCACGAGCGCCACAGCTCGGCCAGCGCCA
This sequence comes from Micromonospora sp. NPDC002575, assembly GCF_042889525.1. NCBI lineage: Bacteria > Bacillati > Actinomycetota > Actinomycetes > Micromonosporales > Micromonosporaceae > Micromonospora > Micromonospora sp. NPDC002575. The sequence continues at coordinate 120,499 of NZ_JBIARA010000002.1, forward strand.
CCCCGACGACGACCAGCGCCGGCTGGGCGACGTCGGTGGGCCGGCCGGTCGTCGGGCGGTCCGCGCGCAGCAGGGCGACGAGGTCGCCGCCGACCGCCTCCCGGTACGCGTCGGCGGCCTCGTCGAGCACCGCCCGGACGACCGGGAAGCGGGCGGCCAGCGGAAGCAGCGCGTCGCGGACCTCGCCCTGGCCGGGGAAGGCGAGGGCGACCGGCCCGGTGGTGTCCCCGCCGGCCTCGCCCGTCACCACGTCGGCGGGCAGGCCGGCGGCGTGCCGGTGCAGGGCCTCGGCGAGCGCGGCGGTGCAGCCGCCGAGGGCGACGAGCCGGTGGCGCAGGTGCCGGCGGCCGGTGCCGGCGGTGTGCACGACGTCGGCCAGGGCCAGGTCGGGGTCGGCGCGCAGCCGGTCCCGGTGGCGCAGGGCGAGCGCGGCCAGCGCGGCGGGGTCGGCGGCGGAGATGGGGAGCAGCCCGGGGACCCGCTCCGGCCGGTCGGCGGGGCGCGGCAGCGGGGGCGGCGGCTGCTCGACGACGACGTGGGCGTTGGTGCCGCCGACGCCGAGCGCGCTGACGGCGGCGCGCCGGGGCGACCCGGTCGCCGGCCAGTCGGCGGCGACGGTGGTCACGGTGAACGGCCCGTCGGCCAGGCCCAGCGCGGGGTTCGGCCGGGCGAAGTTGACCTGCGGCGGCACCCGGCCGGAGCGGACGGCGAGCACGGCCTTGATCAGCCCGGCCATGCCGGCGCAACTGTCCAGGTGACCGATGTTGGCCTTCACCGAGCCGAGGAACGCCCGCGCGGGCGCGTACGCCTCGGCCAGCGCGTGGTGCTCGACCGGGTCGCCGAGGGCGGTGCCCGTGCCGTGCGCCTCGACGTACCCGATGGAGGCGGCCGGCACCCCGGCGTCGCGCAACGCCCGCCGGACCACGTCGACCTGCCCTGGCACCCCGGGGGCGGTCCAGCCGACCTTGCCCGCCCCGTCGTTGTTGACGGCCGAGCCGAGCAGCACCGCGTGGATGCGGTCGCCGTCGGCCAGCGCCCGGTCCAGCGGCTTGAGCACCACCGCGGCGACCCCGTTGCCGCCGACCGTGCCGTCGGCGTCGGCGTCGAAGGGCCGGCACCGGCCGGACGCCGACAGGATCGACCCGGGGGTGTGCCGGTAGCCGGTGACCTGCGGGACGTGCACCGCCACCGCGCCCGCGACGGCGACGTCGGCGTCACCGGCGAGCAGGGCGCGGGCGGCCAGGTGCACCGCGACCAGCGAGGTGGAGCAGGCGGTCTGCACGGTCACGGCGGGTCCGGTCAGCCCCAGCCGGTACGCGACCCGGGTGGCCAGGAAGTCGGGCTGGTTGCCCAGCGCCGCGCCGATGGCGGTCGCCGGGTCGGCGGAGGCGACGGCCTGCGGGAGCTGGTGGCGCAGGTAGGTGTGGTGCGGGTAGAGGTTCATCCCGCCCCCGGCGAAGACGCCGATGCGCCGGCCGTCGGCCTCGCCGGGGCAGCCGGCGTCCTCCAGGGCGTGGTGGCAGGTCTCCAGGAACAGCCGGTGCTGCGGGTCCAGCAGTTCGGCCTCGCGGGGGCTGACGCCGAAGAAGCCGGCGTCGAAGCCGGCGACGTCGTCCAGCACGCCGCTGGCCGCGACGTACCCCGGGTCCCGCGCGAGGTGTTCGGGCACCCCGGCGGCGGCCAGCTCCGCCGGGGTGAAGGCGCGGACGCTCTCCACGCCGGCCAGCAGCGCCGCCCAGTACTCGTCGACGTCCGCCGCGCCGGGGAAGCGGGCGGCCATCCCGACGACGGCGACCCGCCGGTCCGCCGATGGCCGCGCCGCCTCGGGCGTGGGGGCCGGGCCGGTGGCGGCGAGGTGCGCGGCGAGGGCGTCGACGGTCGGGTGGGCGAACAGCGCGGGCTGCGGCACCGGGCGGCCCAGCGTCTCCTCCAGCCTGGCCCGCAGCGCGACGATCTCGACCGAGCCGACGCCCAGCTCGTAGAAGGGCCGGTCGGCCTCGACCGGTCGGCCGAGGACGTCGGCGAGCGCGGCGCGGACGACGGCGCGTACCGCCGCCCGGCCGGGGGCCGCCGGGGCCGCCTCCCCCGCCGGGGCCGCCCCGGGGCCGTCGGTGGCAGCGTCGTCCGGCTGGCCCGGCGGCGGGAAGCCGCCGGCGAGGAACCGGCGGCGCAGCACCGCGCGCTGGATCTTGCCCCCGGTGGTACGCGGGAAGTCGGCCTCGCCGACGACCACCACCCGTGCCGGGGCGACCTGCCAGCGCCGGGCCACCGCCGCCGAGACGGCTTCGGTCACCCGCCCCGCCCCGGGCCCGGTCGCCGCGTGCGGATCAGCGGGAGCGACGGCGTCGCCCCCCTCGGTGTCGGTGACGGCGAAGACCACCAGGGCCTCGGTGCCGGCACGGGCGTCGGGCACCCCGACGGCGGCGACGAGCCCGGCCCGCACCCCCGCGACGGCCCCGACGACCCGCTCGATCTCGTGGCAGGGGATGTTCTGCCCGTTGAGGACGAGCAGGTCCTTGGCCCGGCCGGTGATGGTCAGCGCGCCGTCGCGCAGGTAGCCCAGGTCCCCGGTGTCCAGCCAGTCCCCGTCGGGGAACGCGGCGCGGTTGGCCTCGGGGTCGCCGAGGTAGCCGGGGGTGACCCGGGCGGAACGCACCTGCACCCGGCCGACGCGGCCCTCGGGCTGCACCGCGCCGTCGGCGTCGACGATCCGCAGGGTCGCCCCGGGCGCGGGCCGGCCGACGGAGAGCAGCTCGGTGACGTCGCCGCCGGCGGCGTCCTCGACCCATTCCACGTCGCCGTCCAGGCTGGCGGTGCGGACCACCTGCCGGCAGCCCGGCTCGGTGAACGACGCGAAGGTGATCCCCGTCGACGTCTCCGACATCCCCCAGGCCGGGGTCATCGCCGCCGCCGGCACCCCGGTCGCGGCGACGAACGCACGGAAGGTCTCCGGCAGGCACTGCTCGCCGCCGCTGACCATGCGCCGGACCCCGCCCAGCTCCCAGCGCCGGCCGCCCGGGGCGCGGGCCACCACGTCGGCCACCAGCCGCAGGCCGAAGTTCGGCGACCAACCGTGGGTCACCCCGTGGCGGGCCATCAGGTCGAGCCAGCGCGTCGGGTCCGCCAGGACCCGCCCGGTGGCGACGTGCACGGAGGACGCGCCGAGGAACACCCCGCCGAGGTGGTAGAGGAGCAGGCCGGCGACGTGGTCCAGGGGCAGCCAGTTGAGCAGCACGTCGCCGGGGCGCACGTCGAGCAGCACGCGGGCGCCGACGGCGTACTCGGACAGGCCCCGGTGGGTCAGCGGGATGATCTTCGGGGTGCCGGTGCTGCCCGACGAGAGTTGCAGGATCGCCACCGCGTCGGGCGCGGGCTCGGCGTCCGGCGGTTCGACCGCTGCGTCGGCCGTCGCCGGTTCCCCCGCCGGTCCCGGCGCGTCGCACGCCGCCAGCTCCGCGACGTCGACCACCCGGCCGGCCAGCGGCAGCCCGGCCAGCCCCGCCACGTCCGCCGGCCCGGCGAGCACGACCGGGGCGTCGAGGGCCCGCCAGGCGTGCAGCAGCGCGGCGACGGCGGGGCTGTCCGCGTCGTAGCCGGCCGGCGCGCCGACGGTCAACGGCACGACGCCGCCGAGCACGCAGCCCCAGAACGCCGGCCAGTAGTCCACGCCGGAGTCGACCCGCAGGATCGCCGACGAGCCGGGGGCCACCCCGCGTGCCCGCAGGCCGGCCCGCACGGCGCGGGCCCGGACGAGCAGCGTCGCGTGGTCGAGCAGGGTCTCCGTGCCGTCCTCGGCCACGACGCGGATGCCGGCATCGGGGAAGTCCCGTGCCGCACGCCGCAGCGCCGCGCCCAGCGTCCGGGGGTGCTCCGGGTCGGCGGGCAGGTCGCCGCCGTGGCTGACGGCGGGCCGGCGGACGGGCGGTACGGCGGTCACGGCGTCACCTCGGCGGGTCGGTGGGTCGACGGGTCGTCGTGCCGGTCGGCGCCGGTCGGCGGGTCGCGCCGGCCGGACGGCCGCACCGTCTGGGCGAGCAGGAAGGCGAGGGCCACGGCGCAGGCCACCCCGTGGGCGGCGACGACGACCGTGAACGGGGCCGCCCGGTCGAGCGCGGCGGCGCAGCCGATCATGCCGAGGCCGAAGCCGGCGTTCTGCGCCGCGCTGGCGAACCCGAACAGCCGGGCCCGCTGGGACTCGTCGACGCCCTGGAGCCTGGTCGTGTAGCTGATCTCGGCGTAGCCGTCGGCCGCGCCCGCCGCGAGGGTCAGGGGGATCAGCAGCCACAGGGGCGGATCGGTGAAGGCGAGCACGAAGAACAGCGACATGAGGCAGGTGGCCACGCCGAAGGCGCGCGGCGAGCCCACCTGACCGGTGCGGGCGGCCACCCGGGCGCACCACCGGCCGGCGGCGAGGCTGCCCACCGCCCACGAGGTCAGGAACACGGCGGCGTACGCCGCCGGCGAGTCGGGGCGGACCAGGCTGGCCTGCACCGGGATGCCGACGTTGTGGGCCGCGGAGCCGAACGCGTCGGCGGCGCGTACGCCGATCATCGCCGCCACGACCGGCGCGACCGCCCGCAGCACCCCGACGCCCGCCCACGCCCGGGGCCCGGCGGGCGCGGCGGCACCCGGCGCGGCGGCGACCGGCCGGCGGGCCGGCACCCGGGCCAGCAGCCCGGCGGAGAGGGCGTACGTGCCGGCGTCGAGCAGGAACGCCAGCTCGTAGCCGAGCCCCGCGACCAGGACGCCCGCCGAGGCGAAGCCGAGCAGCATCGCCACCGACCGGGCCGCGACGAGCCGGGCGTTCGCGCGGGCCCGCCGGTCCGGCCCGGCCAGGTCGGGCAGCTCGCTGCGCAGCGCGACGCCCCACAGGGTCTGCCCACAGCCGAGCACGACCGCGAGCGCGTAGAGCGCCGCCGGTCGGGCCCCGGCCGGGGCGGCCACCAGCAGCGCCAGGGTCACCGCCGAGAGCACGTCCGCGCCGATCATGAGACGGGTGCGGCGGTAGCGTCCGGCGAGCAGGCCGCTGACCGGCCCCATGAGGAACCCGGCGGCCAGCCGGACGGCCATGAACAGGCCGGTCTGCGCGGCGGAGCCGGTGAGCTCCAGGACGAACAGGCCCAGCGCCACCAGGTTCAGGTAGCTGCCGTAGGTGGAGACCGCGTGCGCGGCCACCACCAGCCGCAGGTCACGCGCCGCGCGCCCCGCGTCGGCCGCCTTCGCCACTGAGTGTCCCCGTCACTGTCGTCTCACCGGTTAAGACGATCTTGCCGGGCGGACGGACGAGTTTCAATGCCGGGCCGGGGTTTGCGGGGTGCCCCTACCCGCCCGCGCTCAGGTAGCGGGCGGGGACGGCGTCGGTCAGCCAGACGCCGTTGGCGCTGCGGTGGAAGGCGTGCCCGGCGCGGGCCATCGCCGCCGCGTCGACGGTGAGGACCACGACCGGGCCGCCGCGCCGGGCGCCGACCCGACGGGCCGTCTCGACGTCGGCCGACAGGTGTACGTGGTGCCGGCCGCCCCGGTGCAGCCCGGTGGCCCGGATCGAGTCGAGGACAGCGGCGGCGGTGCCGTGGTAGAGCAGCGCGGGCGGCTCGACCGCCGGCAGCCCCAGCTCGACGGGGATCGAGTGGCCCTGGTTGGCGCGGATCCGCTCGACCCCGTCGGGGCCGCGTTCGACCGCGAAGCGCTGCTTGTCGTTGCCGGCCACGACCGCGTCGAGGTCGGTCCGCCCCACCCGCAGGGCGGCGAGCAGGTCGTCGACCGGCACCCAGCCGGCCCGGTCGGGCGTGAGGCCGAGGCGGTAGGGCTCGTGCCGCAGCGCCTTCGACATCCGCTTGCTCAACGTGACCATGGTGCGGTGGTCCATGGCGGCATTGTGGTCGTCGCCGCCGCGCGGCTCCACCGGATTCCCGGCGGCGCGGCTGCTAGCCTCTCGCCTCGGGGCGCAACCACCAGCGGGAGGCCGACCGTGCCCAGGGAGACCGGACGCACGCTCGTCGCGTCGAACAAGAAGGCCCGCCACGACTACGACATCCTCAAGACGTACGAGGCGGGGCTGGTGCTCGCCGGCACCGAGGTGAAGTCGCTGCGCGCCGGGTACGTGTCGCTGGTCGACGCCTTCGCCCAGGAGCACGACGGCGAGCTGATGCTGCACGGCCTGCACATCGCCGAGTACGGCTTCGGCAGTTGGACCAACCACCAGCCCCGGCGCACCCGCAAGCTGCTGCTGCGCCGCATCGAGATCGACCGGATCCTCGACCGGGTACGCGAGGGCGGGCTGACGCTCGTGCCGCTGTCGCTGTACTTCTCCAACGGCTGGGCGAAGGTGGAGCTGGGCCTGGCCCGGGGCCGGCGGTCGTACGACAAGCGGCAGGCCCTCGCCGAGCGCGACGCCAAGCGGGAGATCGCCCGGGAGCTGGGCCGCCGCCTCAAGGGCGCCCAGGGCCGCCGCCGGTAGGCACGACGGCCCTGCGGCGGCGACCCCGCTCAGCCCTTGACGCAGACCACCTGCCTGAGGTGGGCGACGACCTCGACCAGGTCCTCCTGCTGCGCCATCACCTGCGTGATGTCCTTGTACGCGGCCGGGATCTCGTCGACCACCCCGGCGTCCTTGCGGCACTCCACCCCGGCGGTCTGCGCCGCCAGGTCGGCGGTGCTGTACGTCCGCTTCGCCTGCCCGCGCGACATCCGCCGCCCCGCCCCGTGGGAGGCGGAGCAGTACGCGTCGACGTTGCCCCGGCCGCGCACGATGTACGACCCGGTGCCCATCGACCCCGGGATGATGCCCAGGTCACCGACGCCGGCCCGGATCGCGCCCTTGCGGGTGACCAGCACGTCCACCCCGCCGTAGGTCTCCTCGGCGACGTAGTTGTGGTGGCAGCTGATCGGCTCGTCGAAGCCGACGTGGCCGACCGCGTCGCGGACCACGCCGCAGAGCAGGGCCAGCATCACCGCGCGGTTGCGCCGGGCGTACTCCTGCGCCCACCACAGGTCCCGCCGGTATGCCGCCATCTCCGGGGTGCCGGCGAGGAAGACCGCGAGGTCCCGGTCGGGCAGCCCCGCGTTGTGCGGCAGCCGCCGCGCGATGCCCATGTGCCGCTCCGCCAGCTCCTTGCCGATGTTGCGGGAGCCGGAGTGCAGCATCAGCCAGACCCGGCCGGCGTCGGGCCCGCCGGACTCCAGGCAGACCTCGATGAAGTGGTTGCCGCCGCCGAGGGTGCCCAGCTGCTGCCGGGCGCGGCCCTCCAGCGGGGCCACCCGCTCGTCGAGGGTGGCGAAGCGCGCCCAGAAGTCGGCCCAGCCGCGCTGCTCCAGCCCCCGCACGCGGCGCGGGTCGACCGGGTCGTCGTGCCTGGCGAAGCCGACCGGGATCGCGGCCTCGATCGCCGAGCGCAGCCCGGCGAGGTCGTCGGGCAGGTCGGCGGCGGTCAGCGAGGTGCGCACGGCCGACATGCCGCAGCCGATGTCCACGCCGACGGCGGCCGGGGAGACCGCCTGCCGCATCGCGATCACCGAGCCGACGGTCGCGCCCTTGCCGAAGTGGACGTCGGGCATGACGGCGACGCCCTCGACCCACGGCAGGGCGCCGATGTTGCGCAGCTGCTGGGCGGCCTGCGGCTCGATCGCGTACGGGTCGGTCCAGACCCGCACGGGCGCCCGGGTGCCGTGCAGCGGGGTGAAGGCCATCGTGTCTCTCCTCGTCGGACGGGAAGTCACTCCCCGTCGGATGAGGAAAGGTAGGCCGGGGGCGCGACGACCGGCAACGGATAATCGGCCCCGCCGCCGGGTGGTCAGGCGCGGGCGACGCCCTCGCCGACCGGCTCGGAGACGTGGTCGAGGAACGGGAAGCGGGCCCGCAGCTCGCCGAGGCTCGCCCCGCCGCGCCAGGCGTCGGCGATCCGCACGACCTGGTCCAGGTCGGTGGTGTCGCCGTCGGCCCGGCAGCCGTCCGCGCCCGCGATGTCGACCATGAAGTAGCGGGCCTGCGCGCCCAGGCCCACGCAGACGGTGCCCCGATCGGAGCGCAGCTCGGCGCAGGTGAACCGGCCCCGCCCCTGCTCGGGGGCGCTGATGCGGCCCACGTCGGCCTGGCACCGGGTCGCGGCCAGGGCCAGCGCGGACGCGAGCCCGCCCAGCTCGACCAGGTCGGGGTAGAGGCGCACACCCAGCGCCGTCGACACGTCGGTCACCACTGACTCCCACTTCTCTGTGACGGATCCAGCAGCGCGGACGTTACAGCCTGGTAAACCCGGCAGCTACCCTCGCGGGCGACTCGGGACGAAATTCCTGTGCCAACCGGACCAAGGTCCCGCCCCGGCCGGCGGGCTCCGCCCGCGCCGCCGCGGCCCTCCGGCGCGTAGCATCCACGCCCATGGCATTGATCCGGTGCAACTTCCACTCCGAGGCGCTGGGCATGGGCACCTCGATGACGGTGCTCCTGCCGGACCCGGCCGGCGTCGGCATCGGGCTGTCCGGCGGCGCGCCGGCCGGCGACCCGCCCGTGCTGTACCTGCTGCACGGCCTCAGCGACGACGACACGATCTGGACCCGGCGCACCTCCGTCGAGCGGTACGTCGCGCCGCTGGGCCTGGCCGTGGTGATGCCGCAGGTGGGGCGGAGCTTCTACACCGACGAGGAGCACGGCAACCGGTACTGGACGTTCCTCAGCGAGGAGCTGCCCGAGGTCTGCCGGTCGTTCTTCCGGCTGTCCGACCGGCGGGAGGACACCTTCGTCGCCGGCCTGTCGATGGGCGGCTACGGCGCGGTGAAGTGGGCGCTGCGCGAGCCGGGGCGGTTCGCGGCGGCGGCGAGCCTGTCGGGGGCGCTGAACGTCGCCCACCGGCGGCACCATCCCACCCACCCGATGGACCCGGCGGTGTGGCACACCGTCTTCGGCGACCGGGCGGTGTCCGGCAGCGACGACGACACGGTGGCGCTGCTGGAACGCGCCGGCGACGACCTGCCGGCCCTCTACGTCGCCTGCGGCACCGAGGACTTCCTGTTCGACGACAACACCCGGTTCGTCGAGACGGCCCGGCGGCGGGGCGTGCCGCTGACCGTGGACTTCTCCCCCGGCGACCACGACTGGGCGTACTGGGATGCGAAGATCTCCGACGTGCTGGCCTGGCTGCCGCTGCGCGCCCCCGCCACCCGGTCACAGTGACGAGCGGGCCACCGGGAAGTCGAAGTACGTGTCGGGGTACGGCTCGTCGGCGAGGCGGTAGTGCCACCACTCGCGCGGATAGTTGGTGAAGCCGGCGTCGGCCATCAGCCGCCTGAGCAGCTCGCGGTTGTCCCGGGCGACGCCGGTGATCCGGCGGTCGGCGGTGTGGGCGCGCGGGTCGAAGCAGTCGAAGCCGGTGCCCATGTCGACGCCGTTGTCCGCGTAGCGTTCCCCGGCCGGGGCGGTGCACGCCACCAGCGGCGCGCCGGGCGCGTACGGGGGCTGCTCGGGCGGCGGGTCGGGCACGAGCGTCAAGTCGACGGTGCTGCCCCGGCTGTGCGCGGTGGGCGCGCCGAGGTAGCCGTCGGCGAACAGCCGCGACTTGGCCACGTCGGGATAGAACTCGGCCTTCATCCGCTGTTCGCCGGGCCGCCCCGCCCAGTCGACGAAGTCGTCGACGGCCCGTTGGGGCCGGTAGCAGTCGTACACCTTGAGGCGGTGACCGGTGGCGCGGGCGGCCTGCTGCGCCCGGCGCAGCGCGTCGGCGGCGGGCCCGGTGAGCAGGCACAGCGGTTCCCGGTAGCCGGCGATCGGCCGGCCGACGAAGTTGTGGGCCCCCGCGTACCGGATGTCGGTCACGACGGTCGGGTCCACGTCGGACAGGTCGACGAACCCGGCCGGGGCGCGCGACCCGGCGGCCGTCGGGGTGGCCGGGGCGGACGGGGCCGGCGCCGGGCGCTGCGGCGCGGGGCAGCCGGGCAGCAGCGCGGCGACGGCCACGACGGCCGTGACCGGCACGGTGGCACGGGTGGACCGTCCCGCCCCGCGCCGCCGCCCCATACCCACCGTTCTAGCAGCATTTCGGCTGGTAGGCGGCCACCGGCCGAATCCGGCGGCCGGCGGCGGGGTCAGCGTCCGCGCACCGCCCGGCGGATCTCCACCGGCAGCGCGGGCGCGCCGTCGACGGGGGCCGGGTCCTCGGGCGTGGGGGCGATACCGCCGGCGGCGATCCGGTCCAGGGTGGCCAGGCCGGCGGCGTCCACCTCGCCGAAGACGGTGTAGTTCGGGCGCAGCGCCGAGTCCGCGTACACCAGGAAGAACTGGCTGCCGTTGGTGTCGGGGCCGGCGTTGGCCATGGCGAGCAGGCCCCGGGCGTAGACGCGGCGCGCGCCCGTCGGGTCCGTCGGGGCGGGCGGCAGGTCGGTGGGCAGCTCGTCGGCGTACCGGTAGCCCGGCCCGCCCTCGCCGGTGCCCGACGGGTCGCCGCACTGGAGCACGCTCAGCGTGGGGTACGCGGTGAGCCGGTGGCACGACGTGCGGTCGTAGAACCGGTGCCGGGCCAGGTGCAGGAAGCTCTGCACGGTGCAGGGTGCCTGCCCGCGGTCGAGGGTCAGCCCGATCGGGCCGTAATTGGTGCGCAGCGTGACCCGCACGGAGCCGTGCTCGGGCGTCCGGCGGGGGTCGGGCGGCAGCGGGACGGGCCGGGCCGGCGGCTCGTCGGGGGTCTCGGTGTACGCGCACGGCCCGGGCGTCGCCGGCGGCGGAACCTCGGTGACGGCGGTCCCGGTGGCCGACGGCGGCGCGGCGACGGCGACGGCGGCGCTGCCGCCGACCAGCCCCGTGGCGAGCAGCGCGACCCCGGCGAGCCGGGACAGCGCCCGTGGCCTGCGGCGACGGGCCGGGGGCGGCGGAACCGGCTGCCGGCGGGATGACCTCGACACGTGGCGTCCTCCTGGGCGCGTGACTCCAGAAAGATCGCAGTCTATGGATTGCGCCGCCCTCCTGTCGACGCCGACACGCGCCCGGGGCCCGGCGACGACGTCGGGGCGGTGCCGGCGAGCCAGACCCCGGCCGCGATGGCCGCCACCGCCAGGGCCAGCACGATCACCCGGGGGCCGCCCAGGGTGATCGTCTCCTGGAACACGGTCACCCCGAGCACCACGCTCACCACCGGGTCGGCGAGGGTGAGCGCGGTGAGCGGGGCGGCGATCCGGCCGCTCTGGAAGGCGCTCTGGTTGATCACCAGCCCCGTCAGGGCGACCACGGCCGAGGCGGGCAGCAGCGGGTCGAGCACGAGGGCGCGGGGATCGCCGGGTAAGCCGGCGGTCAGCGCCTTGACCAGGGCCGCGGCGACGCCGTAGAGGGTGCCGGCGGCGAAGCCGAGCAGCGCGCCCCGGGACGCCCCGGTCACCAGCGCCGACAACGCCAGCGCGACCGCGACGATCCCGCCCACGCCCAGCGCCACCCGCCACCAGGCGTCCGTCGGCGGCGCAGGGACTCCCGCCTGCGGCTCGGCGACGGTCAGGAAGGCCGCCAGGCCGACCAGCCCCACCGCAGCGCCGAGCAGGTCCCGCGCGCCCGCCCGCCGCCGGTTCCAGCCGGCCTCGATCAGGATCGCCATGAACAGGCCGCTGGCCGTCAGCGGCTGGACGAGCGCCAGCGGCCCGGACCGCAGGGCCACCGCCTGTAGGCAGACGCCGGCGACGTCGGGCGCCCAGCCGAGCCGCCACAGGCGCGTGCGCAGCAGCCGCAGCAGCAGCCGGGGGTCGAGCGGGTGGTGCCGCCGCTGCCGCTTCGCGGCCCGCTGGTGCATCGCCGTGGACACCGCGAAGCAGAACGCGGCGCCCAGGGCGCACGCCACCGCCAGGCTCACGACCCCGGACCCGGCCCCCGGTGCTCGCCGAGCGGGCCCACGGCCCAGCCCCGGCGGCGGCACTCGGCCAGCAGGCGGGGCAGGGCGGCGAGGGTGGCCCGCCACGCGCCGGGGGCCGCGGCGCAGTCCGCGTCGTGCAGCAGGACGGTGTCGCCGCCGGCCAGCCGGGCGGTGACGGCGTCGAAGACCGAGTCGGGGGTCGCCGACGTCGTCCAGTCGCGGCCCCAGCGGGTCCACAGCACGGGCGTCAGCCCGAGCCGCGCGCTCGCCAGCAGCGCCGGGCCCGTCAGCACCCCGTACGGCGGGCGGAAGAAGCGGGGGACCCGGCCGGTGGTGGCCTCGACCAGCGCCCGGGCCCGGCCCAGGTCCCGGTAGGTGGCCAGCGGGCCCCGGCCCAGCAGGTTGCGGTGCTCCCAGCCGTGCACGGCCACCTCGTGCCCGGCGGCGACGAGGTCCGCCGCCAGCCAGGGCGACCGCACGAGCATCGTGCCGAGCACGAAGAACGTGGCCCGCGTCCGATGCTCGGCGAGCACGTCGAGGAAGCGGGGGGTGGACTCGGGGTCGGGCCCGTCGTCGAAGGTCAGGGCGATCCGTCCGGGCCGGCCCGCGCCGCCGAGGCGGGGGAAGACCCGGCGGCGCACCGGCCCCACGGCGGTGGTCGCGGGGCCGAGGTGGGCGGCGAGGGCGACCGCGGCGGTGCCGGCCAGCGCCAGGGCGGGCCGCCGACGCCCGCGCGGCGCGGTCACCGCCCGCCCGTCCACCGGATCGAGGGCAGCACCGTGGCCAGCACGCCGACCGCCTCGTCGACCGCGTCGAGAAGGGCCCTCCTCCTGCGGTACACGGCGCAGCCGGCGTCGGCCTGCCGCCCCGCCTCGTCGGCCACCAGGCCGGCGGGGTCCGCCCAGCCGCCCGTCCACCCGTCGGGAGACGGCGGCTCCGGCGTGGCCAGCGCCCGCCGCAGCTGCTCGGCGGACGGGGCCCAGCGGGTCAGCCCTGCGTCGGCGAGGATCGCCGCGTTGGCCCGGCCGTGTCCCGGCAGGGGGCGGTAGGTGATCACCGGCAGCCCGCAGCTCAGCGCCTCCTGGCAGGTCAGCCCGCCCGCGTTCTCCACCACGACGTCGACGGCCCGCATCAGCGTGGGCATGTCGTCGACCCAGCCGAGGACGTGGTGGGTGAGCCCGCGCAGCCGCTGGCGCAGGGTGGCGTTTCGGCCGCAGACGACCACGGTGCGCACTCCCTCGGCCGCGGCCACGTCGGCGACCGTCGCCTCGATGTCGCCCGTCCCCCACGCCCCGGCCACGATCAGCACGAGCCGTTCCCGCTCCGGCAGCCCGAAGCGCCGCCGGGCCGCCCGGCGGCTCGTCTGCGTCGCCGCCGGGAAGTCGGCCGAGACCAGCGGCGCGACCGTGCGCACGTCGAGTGGCTCGCCGGTTCCCGACGCGTGGTGCCGGGCGTGCCGCAGGGTGCAGTAGATGTCGACTCCGGGCGCGACCCAGGTGGGGTGCACGACGAAGTCGGTGACGTAGGTGACCAGGGGAACGGGGAGCAGCCCGCTGCGGCGCAGCGGCCCCAGGAGCTGGTTCGCGAACGGGTACGTGGTGACGACCGCCCGGGTGCCGGCTGGGACGGCCCGCCGGGCGCGCCCGCGCAGCGGCGCGAGCGCGCCCCGCAGGACGGCCACCACGAGCCGGGACCGGCCGGTGACGGTGAACAGCGCGTTGTAACCCCACGGCGCCCAGCGCAGGACGCCCCGGTACGCCTCGCGGAGCGCCCACCGCGCCGGGCGGGGCAGGAGGTCCAGGAAGTTCACCCGGTGCACCGCGAAGCCCCGGTCGGCGAGCCGACGGGTCAGCTCGGCGGCGGCCGAGTCGTGCCCGGCCCCCACGTCCGCCGACACGACGACGATCGTCCCCTGGTGCTGCGCGTTCACCGCGCGCGCTTACCCGTTCGGAGCGGCCTGACTCCCCGCAGCCGCCTCGGGTCCGGCGTCGGGGGCGCGGCAGCCTCAGGCCCGGCGACGGCGGCGCGGCAGCCTCAAGCGGCGCGGCAGCCTCAGGCCCGGCGTCGGCGGCGGTGCAGGAGAACGGCGGCGAGCAGGCCGGCCACGGCGACGGCCGCGGCGACGAACGGCCAGGACGCCGCCCAACCCGACGGGGCGACCCGGTGGGCGGCCACCGCGCGGGGCTCGGGGGTGACCGCCGCGCCGGCCGTCGGGGACGCCGCTGGCGCACCGTTGGCGGCCGTCTCCCCCGGCGCGACGAGGCGGCCCACCGAGGCGTCGCGGGGCAGCGAGAAACCCCAGTCGAGCAGCGCGGCGCCCTGTTCCCAGCCACGCATCGGCCGGGGCTCGGCGCCGAGCAGGGTGACCACGAGCCGCCGGCCGCCGCGCTGCGCCGCGCCGACGTAGGTGTGCCGGGCGTAGTCGGTGAAGCCGGTCTTGCCGCCCAGCGCGCCCGGGTAGCGGTAGACGAGCTGGTTCTCGTTCTGGATCTGGAAGCCCTTCCGGCGCAGCGCGGGCTGGTCGGGAATCCGGGCCTGTTCGGTCAGCGCGTACCGGCGGAAGGTGGGGTCGGCGAAGCAGGCCCGGGCGATCAGCGCCAGGTCGTACGCGCTAGTGAACTGGCCGGGGCCGTCCAGGCCGGACGGGGTCACCGCGTGGGTCTGTAGGGCGCCGAGGCGGCGGGCCTCGGCGTTCATCGCCCGTACCCCGCCGGCCGCGCCGTCGGGACCGCCGATCAGCCGGGCCAGCACGTTGGCCGCCTCGTTGCCCGACTGCATCAGCAGCCCCAGGAAGACGGTCTCGACGGTGTAGCGGCCACCCTCCAGCAGGCCCACCGCCGAACTGCCGGGGGCGATGTCCAGGTCCTCGTGGGTCACCGTGACCGTCCGCTTCGGGTCCAGCCTCGGCAGCGCGGTGGCGGTCAGCAGGAGCTTCTGCACGCTGGCCGGCGTGGCGTACTCGTGTGGGCCGCAGCCGCCGAGCACCGCCCCGGTGTCCAGGTCGGCGACCAGCCAGGAGGTGGCGGTGACCGCCGGCGGCGCGGGCGCGCCGGCCGGCGCGACGAGGGCCGGGGTGGCCAGCGCCGGCCCGCCCACCGCCTGCTGTTGCGGCACCGACGGCGGGGGCGTGGGCCGTGGGGAGCGCTCCACCTGCGGCGCCTGCGCCCTGGGACAGGGCACCGGGGCGGCGGGCGCGGCGGCCTGCCGCGTCGGGTCGGCGGAAACCGGCGCGGACGCCCCGGCCGTGCCGAGGACGACGGCGGCGGCGAGGGCCAGCACCGGAGCTCTCATGCCCTGCACCCTAACCGGGCGACCGGCCGTCGTCCGGTGTGCGACGTGCGAGGCGGGCGGCTCTCGCGTTCGGCCCCGGTCGGTGCGGCGGCGGCGGAAATTCGTCGGGGAAAGAGTTGAACGATCGCCGGCGAAGATCCGTACTCACCGGCGAAGGAAAACGGGTCGTCCGCGATTGCCATGCCGGGGCTGTCACGACGTATCCGCCTGTCCGTGGAACCGTCCGGAAGCATTCCGGGAACGGGCGTGACGCCGTTCCCGCCGGCCGGTCTCCGGTTTCTTTCAATCGTCACGGCACATCGCCGACGACGGGTTCGGACATTGACTCCGGACGTTGCGGCGGTCAGGACAAGGAGAGGTGCATGGTCAGGCGCACGCGAAAGAATGCCGTCCTGAAGCTCGGCGGGGTCGGTGCCTTCGCGGCACTGGTGCTCGGTGCCGGCCTGTCGCTGGCGTCCGCCGGCGAGAGCACGGCGACGGCGGTGTCGGTCACCTGTCCGACCGTTGCCGACAAGCTGGGCGCGGTGCCGGCCGCCGCGAAGGCGGGGGTGGACCAGGAGCTGCGCAACCTGGAGACCCAGATCGCCAACGTCAACGCCCGGCTGGCCCGCGAGCCGGGAGCCGCGTCCGGCCAGCTCAACGACATCGCCGGCAAGCGCCGGGCCGTGCTCGACCGGATCCGGCTGAACATCACCCGGGTCGGCGGCACCGCCCCGGCGGGCCTCGACCAGCTCGCCACCTGCACGCTGCGCAACGGCGCGGCCCCGGCCAACGCGGGCGCCAACAACGGCAACGCCGACAACAACGGCGCGGTCGCCGCCGGTGGCGCGCAGACCGTGAACTGCCCGGACGTACGCGGCCAGCTGCCCGCCGTGCCGGCCGGCGCGGCGGCGGGGGTCCAGCAGGAGCTGGCCAACCTGGACCGGGAGATCGCCGCCGCGAACGCCCGCCTCGCCCAGCTCGCCGTGCAGCCCGAGGGCGGACCGAACTTCGTCAACAACGCCGTCCTCGGCCCGCTCAGGAGCAAGCGGATCGCCGTGCTCGACCGGATCGCGCTCGACATCGCGCGGGCCGGCGGCCAGCGCCCCGACCTGTCCAGCCTCGCCACCTGCGGCCTCAACGCCGGGGCGGGCAACGCGGCCGGCGGCAACAACGGCAACGCGGGTAACAACGGCAACGCGGGCAACAACGGTGGCGCCGCGGGGGCCGGCAACAACGCGGGCAACGGCAACGCGGGCAACGGCAACACCGGCGTGGCGCAGACGGTGAACTGCCCGAACGTGCGCAACCAGCTCGACGCCGTGCCCGCTGCCGCCGCCGGCCAGGTGCAGAACGAGCTGAACCAGCTCGACCAGCAGATCGCCGAGGCCAACGCCCGCCTCGCCCAGCTCGCGGTCCGGCCGGAGGGCGGCCCGAACTTCGTCAACAACGCCATCCTCGGCCCGCTGAAGGACAAGCGGGTGGCGGTGCTCAACCGGATCGCCACCGACATCGGCCGGGTCACCGGCCAGCGCCCCGACCCGCGCCTGGACCTGGCCACCTGCGGCCTGAGCTGACCGGCCGACACGCGCGACCCGGCGGGCCCCGCCCGGTGGAATCCCCACCGGGCGGGGCCCGCCCGCGTCCGCCGGACGCCGCCCACCCCGGGCGGATGTCTCCGGTTTGAGACTTTCCCGCCGCCCAACGCCTCCGAGCAGGAGCAACGGCGAGACAAGTCTTCACGGGCGGTCGAATGAGACAATTGAAGCGACCAGGCCCCGGGGCGACCGCAGGTCGGGGTCGCCCTGCCCGTCGCTCGCGTGAAGGGTTCGTATGCAGCAGCCAGCACGGTCCATCGCCGACAGCCACGACATGATCGAGGTGCGCGGCGCCCGGGAGAACAACCTCGCGTCCGTCTCGGTGGACATCCCCAAGCGCCGCCTCACGGTCTTCACCGGCGTCTCCGGCTCGGGGAAGTCGTCGCTCGTGTTCGGCACCATCGCCGCCGAGTCGCAGCGCATGATCAACGAGACGTACAGCGCCTTCCTCCAGTCGTTCATGCCCAGCCTGTCCCGGCCCGACGTCGACTCGCTGCGCAACCTCAGCGCCGCGATCGTCGTCGACCAGGAGCGGATGGGGGCGAACTCGCGGTCCACCGTCGGCACCGCGACCGACGCGTACGCGATGCTGCGCATCGTCTTCAGCCGGCTGGGGCAGCCGCACGTCGGCCCGGCCGGCGCGTTCAGCTTCAACCTCGCCGAGGGGATGTGCCCCACCTGCGAGGGGCTCGGCCGGGTCTCCGACCTCGACGTCGACCAGCTCGTTGACGTCGAGCGCTCGCTCAACGACGGGGCGATCACCGTGCCGAACTTCGCGGTCGACTCGTGGTACTGGCAGAGCATCGTCGGCTCCGGCCTGTTCGACCCCGACGTCAAGCTCCAGGACTTCACCGCCCAGCAGTGGCAGGACTTCCTGCACAAGCCGGCCACCAAGATGAAGGTCGGCAACCACACCATCACGTACGAGGGCCTGGCGGTGAAGGTCCGCCGGCTCTACCTGAGCAAGGACAAGGAGCCGACGCAGCCGCACATCAGGGCGTTCGTCGAGCGGGCGGTCACGTTCGCGACCTGCGGCGGCTGCGCAGGCGCGCGGCTCAACCGGGCCGCCCTGTCCGCGCGGATCGCCGGGCGCAACATCGCCGAGTGCAGCGCGATGCAGATCAGCGACCTCGCCGCGTTCGTGCGCGGCATCGACGACCCGTCGGTGGCCCCGCTGGTCGGCAACCTGCGGGAACTGCTCGACTCGCTGGTCGAGATCGGCCTGGGCTACCTCAGCCTCGACCGCGAGTCGGGCAGCCTGTCCGGCGGCGAGGCCCAGCGGGTCAAGATGGTCCGGCACCTCGGCTCCAGCCTCACCGACGTCACGTACGTCTTCGACGAGCCGACGGTCGGGCTGCACCCGCACGACATCGCCCGGATGAACGGCCTGCTGCTGCGCCTGCGGGACAAGGGCAACACGGTGCTGGTGGTGGAGCACAAGCCGGAGACGATCGCGATCGCCGACCACGTGGTCGACCTCGGCCCGGGGGCCGGCCCGGACGGCGGCCGGATCTGCTACGCCGGAGACGTCGCCGGGTTGCGCCGCGCCGACTGCCTGACCGGCCGGCACCTGGACCACCGGACGCGCCTGCGGGAGCACGCCCGCACGCCCACCGGGCACCTGCCGATCCGCGGCGCCAACCTGCACAACCTGCGCGACGTCGACGTCGACGTGCCGCTCGGCGTGCTGACCGTCGTCACCGGCGTGGCCGGCTCCGGCAAGAGCTCGCTGATCCACGGCTGCCTGCCCCGCCGTGCGGGGGTGGTCGTCGTCGACCAGTCCCCCATCCGCGGCTCCCGGCGCAGCAACCCGGCCACCTACACCGGCCTGCTCGACCCGGTCCGGTCCGCCTTCGCCAAAGCCAACAAGGTCAGGCCGGCCCTGTTCAGCGCCAACTCCGAGGGCGCCTGCCCGAAGTGCAGGGGCATCGGCGTCGTCTACACCGACCTCGCGATGATGGCCGGGGTCGCCTCGGTGTGCGAGGAGTGCGAGGGCCGCCGGTTCACCCCGCAGGTGCTCGCGTACACGCTGCGGGGGAAGAACATCAGCGAGGTGCTCGCCATGTCGGTGACCGAGGCCCGGGGCTTCTTCCCGAGCGGGCCGGCCCGGTCGGTGCTGGACCGCCTGGCCGACGTCGGCCTGGGCTACCTCAGCCTCGGCCAGCCGCTGACCACCCTCTCCGGGGGCGAGCGGCAGCGGCTCAAGCTGGCCATCCACATGGGCGAGAAGGCGCACACCTACGTGCTGGACGAGCCCACCACCGGCCTGCACCTGGCCGACGTCGACAAGCTGCTGGCCCTGCTGGACCGGCTGGTCGACGCCGGCAACACCGTGGTCGTCGTCGAGCACCACCAGGCGGTGATGGCGCACGCGGACTGGATCATCGACCTCGGCCCGGGCGCCGGCCACGACGGCGGCCGGATCGTGTTCACCGGCACCCCGGCCGACCTGGTCGCGCGCGGGGACACGCTCACCGCCACCCACCTGCGCGAGTACGTCGGCAGGTGAGGCCGGGTCGGGTCCACCGCCGCCAGCGGTGGTGGACCCGACCCGCCCCGCCGGGGCGTTGGCTACCCGTGGACCGTCCCGGTGCCGGCGTCCCGGATCGCCCCGGACAGGTTGCCGGTGAAGCTGTTGCCCGGCCCCACGACCGTCGCCAGGCAGCCCGCGGAGGCGATGTTCAGGCCGTACCGCTGGGTCCTGTCGGGCTGGGTGTCGGTGGCCACGTCGCCGGCGACGACGTTGCCGGAGCAGGGCACCGCCGTCGCCGTGGTGATCCGGATGCCGTCGCGGCCGGCGGTGTCGTCGGCGCTGTTGGTGACGTGGTTGTCGACGATGTGGTTGCCGGTGCCGCCGTCGACGTTGATGCCGTCCTGGCCGGCCTGGTCGATCCGGTTGTCGCTGACGACGTTGTCGTCGGCGGTCTTGTTGGGCTGGTCGGCGCTCGGCGAGGACCGGTTGATCTGCACCCCGTGCCCGCCCACGTCGGTGATCACGCAGCCGGTGACGGTGTCGCCGCTGGTGGCCAGCAGCTCGATGCCGTCGCTGGCGGTGCCGCTGACCTGGCAGTCGCGCACCGTGTTGCCCATCGAGGTCCAGCTCTGGTTCTTGCCGTCGAAGACGATGCCCCGCCCCCGCGACGCGGTCACCCGCACCCGCTCCACCAGCATGTTGTTGCCGTCGTCGAAGTCGAGGGCGTCGCTGGTGGTGCGCGGCGGCCCGCCGGCCGACACGGTGAGGTCGCGGACCACCGAGCCGTCCATCCCCTTGGTGTTGAACGGCTCGGTGTCCGCCGCGGCGGAGCTGTCGTTGCGGATCAGCGTCAGGTCCATCCCGGCCCCGGCGAAGGTCACGTTGCGCAGCCCCTCCAGCTTGAAGAACTCGTTGCCCAGGTCGAAAGTCCCGGCGGTGAACGCGATCGTGCCGCCGCCGAGCCGGTTCACGTCGGCCGCCGCGCTCTCCACCACGCTCTTGAGGCTGCCCGTCCAGGTCTGCCCCGTCACGTCGGACACGGCGCTGTAGGTGGTGGCCCCGACGCGGCTGATCGTGTAGGGCGACGGGTTCGGCGGGGCGGGGACGATCAGTTGCGGCCGGCGGCTCCCCGTTCCCTCCCGGCTGGCGAGCCGGAAGCCGGTGTCGTTGGTGGTGGTGAGGGCCAGGGTCACCGGCCCGTCCCCGGTGACCAGCGACGACACGTCGACGGAGAGCCAGGTGTCGGCGGCCGTCGGGCCGCTGCTGGCGACGACGGGGCCCATCGGTGGCGCGTTCTGGTAGGTCAGCGTGTCCTCCCGCCAGTCGCCCTCGGAGACGCCGTGCACGCTCAGCCCGGTGCTGCTCGCGGTCTCGGCGTACAGCCGCAGCACCGCCGACGGCTCGTCGCCCGCGCCGGTGACGTCGAAGCGCAGGTACGCGACCTGGCGCGGCGAGCCGTCGACCCGCAGCGAGGCGGCCCCGCCGTGGTTGCGGGTGGGATACGCGGCGTCCACGGTGGCGTCGGCCGCCGGGGTCAGGGTCGCCGGCGCGGCCACCGCGGCGGGTCCGACCAGGGCCGCGCCCGCCAGCAGCAGGACCGCCGCCACGCGGCCCGCGACCCTCCGGTGTTCACTTGTCATGACTCCTCCAGCCCCATCTGCGAAGGTGGGGCGACACCCGGGTGGGGCGGTCGCCCCGTCAGCTGTCCACGGGCGCCTCCACGTCGTGGTCGGCGCCGCGCTGCGCCGGTGACGCCGCGCCGTCCGGCGAGCGCCGGCGGCGGAGGAACACCCACAGCGGCAGGAGCGCGAGTACGCCGCCGCTGGCCACCACGGCGCCCCAGGCGGGCAGGCCCCAGTGGTCGTCGTGCTCCTGCTGGCTGTCCATCGCCACGTCGTGGTCGATGTCGACGCCCAGCAGGTCCGCCAGCACCTCCAGGTATCTCGCGCCGAACCGCTCGCTCGGTTCGACATGGGTGTTCTCGCTGAACTCGTTCCAACTGATCACGCCGAGCGCGTCGGGTTGGGACAGCCGGGCGGCGGCGAAGGACGCCCGCAACGTCTCGCCGTCGCGGCGGGCCACCTCCCGCTGCCCGCCGAGCTGGCGGGCGTCGTACCCGGGGGCGACCGGGGCGATCCAGAGCCCGCCGTGCAGGTGCACCGCCCGGGACATCGCCGCCAGCCGGTCCTGGGTGCGGCCGTCGACCGGATCCGCCGACGACCAGTAGTACGCCTGGCCGTCGAGCGCCGTGCCGTACGTCGCCACCTCCTCGGTGGACTTGGCGGCGCCGAGGACCAGCAGCCGCTTCCGTGCGGCACGGACGGTGTCGGCGACCTCGGCGGCGGTGAACCGGTCGCTGCCGTTCCAGACCACCACCGGCTTGTCGAAGACGTCGAAGACCTCGTCGGTGGCGTACCGGGTGGCGAAGAGGTCGAGGTCGGCGCGGACGGTGGCCAGGGGCAGGGGCTTGCGGCTGAAGTCGAGCCCCTGGTAGACGATGCCGAGCCGGAAGCTCTCCGCCCGGGCCACCTCGACCAGCTTGGCCAGCCGGCCGTCGAGCTGCGGGGTGTGCTTCCAGGAGACCAGGAAGCCGGTCACCCCGGCCGCCTTGGCCATCCGCACGTGCCGCCGCATGATCTCGGTGTCGTCGCTGGAGTACCGCCCGAGCTGCGGATAGTCGATCTTCGCCCGGTTCCACGAGGTCGGGTTGAACCAGATGTAGTAGTGGGCGAACACGGGCACCGGCGCGGCGGCGGACGGGGCCGGCGCGGGGCCGTCCGCCGCCCGGGCGGGCCGCGACGCGACCACGCCGACGACGGCGGCCAGCAGCAGCAGCGCCACGACGGACCCGAGCCCGACCCGCAGGGGCCGCCGCCACCGGCCGCCCCGCTGGTGTGCCGGGCGCGCCCGGCGCGGCAGCCGGATCCGCAGCCGCCGCCGCAGCGCCGGCCGGCCCACCAGGACCAGGCCGACGGCCACGCCGAGCGCGCCGAGCACCACCAGCGCCAGGTCGACGGGGCTGATCACGCTGAGCGTCACCTGCTGGTCGCGGCTGATGCTCACCGGCCGCCCGAAGGAGACCCCGCCGCCCAGCACGGTCACCGTGTAGGTGCCCCGGGGCAGGTCGGGCACCAGGACGCTGCCGTCGGCCGCGAACGGCAGGCGCTGCACCCGCCCGTCGGCGCGGGTGAGCCGGATGCCGTCGCCGGCCCGTTGGGCGAAGAACATGTCGTCGGCGGAGAAGGACACCTTGAAGAAGAGCAGCTCGATCAGCCAGTCCTGGCGTTCCCACGGGACGAACTTGTGGCCCGCCCGGTTCACCACCGACGTGCCGTCGACCATGACGGTGTCGACCACGTAGTAGAGCTGCTTGGAGGCCAGCCCCCGGGGGCCCTGCTGGGTGCGGCTCTCGGCGACCCACAGCGGCCGGGCCAGGTCCGCCCCGGTCAGCTCGATCACCTCGCCGGTGTTGCTGCGCAGCCGCATCTCGGTCACCCGCCCGAGGGGGACCGGCGCGCCGTCGCGGTCGGCGTAGCGCCACGAGACGCGGCGCTGCGTGCGCAGCCCCACCTCGACGGTGCGGCTGTGCACCCCGTGGTCGAGGCTGCCCCGGAACCGGTCGAACAGCACCCGGCGGTCGGGGCTCACCTCGGTGGGCACCACCGTGAGCCGCTGGTCCAGGCCGGTGAAGTTGCGCACCCGCACGCGCAGCAGTCCCTTGGGGTCGGAACGGGCCGTGTTGCCGTCGACGGTGACCACCACGCCCTTGATCGGCGGGACCATCTGGATCTTCAACGTGCCGGGCAGCGCGGAGGCGGGCGCGGCCACGGCGGGGGCCGGCAGGAGCAGCACCGCCAGCACGCCGAGCAGCAGCGGCAGCAGCCGCCGGGCGGTCACCGGTGCCTCCGCCGGCCGCGCAGCGCCGCCGCCGCGACCAGCGCCGCGACCAGGCCGACCGCGACGGCGTACGACGCGTAGACCGGCCGGGGGTCGGGGCGGTGCACCGCCACCGGCACCCGCTCGGCGCTGAGCAGCACGCCGGGGCGCGGCGGCGCGTCGAAGTCGAACGCGCCCAGGAACGTCTGCGCCTTGGCGTCCCGGCTGGCCAGCGGCTTCACCCCCCAGTTGACCTCGATGAACTTCAGGGCGGAGGTGAAGTCCAGGGTGGTCGAGTCGACGTGCCCCCGGCGGGCGTACGGGCTGACCAGCAGCGCGGGCACCCGGAAGCCGTAGCCGTAGCGGTCGACCTGGGGCGGGGTGACGTGGTCGTACCAGCCACCCCAGTCGTCGTAGGACCACAGGAACGCCGAGGACGACCAGTTCGGGGAGCGCATGAGCTGGGTGAGCAGCGCCCGCACGAGGTTCTGGCCGGAGCCGACGTTGCCGGGCGGGTGCTCGCTGTTGCCGGCCGGGGCGATGAAGGACACGGCGGGCAGGTCGCCCCGCGCGGCGTCGGCGTAGTACTCGTCCAGGTTGACGATCCTGCGGGACAGCCGGGGGTCGTCGACGTAGCGGGCGTACGCGAGCAGCGGCACCCAGATCACCTGCGCGCCCCGGTCGATGTTCTCCTCCTCCACCCGCGACCGGAAGGTGATCGTCGGGTCGTAGTTCTGCACGTAGAACTTCCAGCTGATCCCGGCCGCCTCCAGCCGGTCGAAGATGGTGGGGACGTCCCCCCAGCCCTGCGCCGGGATGGTCTCGGCCTTGCCGGTGGCGCCCGGCCCGCCGGTCACCCGGTACATGTGGTTGCGGATGCTGCCGGAGTTGGAGGAGCTGAAGAAGCGGTCGAACAACACGTACTCGTCGGCGATGTTCCAGTAGTAGGGCAGGTCCCGCTCGTCGTAGTAGGCCATCGCCATCCGGCCGTCCTTGCCCTGCTTGCTCACCCCCTCGACGAAGCCGTCCATCCGGCCGCCGTTGTACTGGGTGCGGAACGCCTCGGCGGAGTGGTCCAGGTCGATCGCGCCGAGCTTGCCGATGTGGAACGGGGTGACGCAGGGCTCCGGCACGCCCCGCTGCACGGGCATGCAGACGTCCTTCGGGAACCCGTCGACGCCGGGCCGGGTGCCGAAGTAGTTGTCGAAGGTGTGGTTCTCCTGCATGAGGAAGACGAAGTGCTCGACGGGCGTCGTCGTGCGGGGGGACGCCGGGGCGCTCGGGGCCGGGGCGCTGCGGGTCGGCGCGGGCCGGGCCAGCGCCGCCGACGGGCAGGCCGCCAGGGCCAGGCCCGCCAGCACGGCGACGAGCGACGTCCGGCGGGCCCGCCGCGGCACGGCGGCGGAGGGGAGGACGGGGGTCGGACGGATCATGGACGCACCTCGTAGACGACCACCACGGGCACCGGCGTCACGCGGCCCGAGGCGCCGGCGGTCCCGACGTACTCGGTGTGCACGACCCGGCCGTGGTACCGGCGGACGAGCGTCATCAGCCGGTCGGCGAAGAAGGGGGACCGCCGCGCGGAGAACGAGTCCCACACGACGTAGTGCAGATTGTTGTTGCGCAGCCACCCGTCCGGGTTGTTCAGCGGCACGTAGGACGGGTTGCGGTGCAGCGGGTTCGGGCTCACCGACAGGCCGTAGCTCTGCCGCTGGCTGTAGAACCGCACGATGTTCGACATGGACGGGCCCAGCGTGAGGATCACCGAGCCCTCCGGGGTGTGGTCGGTGATCCACCGGCCCGCCTCCCGGCCGCCCGGCACGCCGCCGGAGCCGGCGAGGAACGTCGAGCTGCCCTGGTGGCTGACCGCGCCCCAGGACGAGGCCCCCAGGCTCCAGGCGACCAGGGCGACGGCGGCCAGCCGGACCAGGCGGCGGGCCCGGGCCGGCAGCGGTCGGGCCGCACCGCCCCGGCCGGGCCAGCGCAGCCGCGTCGGCACCGGCAACAGGACCAGGGCCCGCGCGCCGAGCAGCGCCACCGGCACCGCCACCGGCAGCAGGTACTGGAAGCCCTTCACCGGCCAGAGCTGGAAGAACACCACCGGCACGGCGATCCACGACAGCAGCAGCGTCTCCCGCCAGCCGTTGCGCCTGCGGGCCCACCAGAGGCCGCCGGCCGCGGCGACGATCAGCAGCACGCCCATCGCCGTCGGCACGTTCTCCAGGTAGAAGGACATGGGATGGTTGGGCCGGCGGAACAGCTGCCACACCAGGTAGTTGCGGCCACTGTTCGACCCCCCGGCCAGGGCCTGGGAGACGGGGTGCGCCGCGAAGACGACGGCGAGCGCCGGCAGGACCAGCAGGGTGGCCCGCACCGGTCGCCGCACGCGCGGGGTCAGCGCCAGGAACGCGTAGACGCTGCCGGCCAGCACGATGCTGGTCTCCTTCGCCAGCATGGTGAGCCCGAGCATCCCGGCGGTCGCCAGGTACCAGGCCAGCTCCTGCCGCTGGACGTAGCGGACCATGCAGTAGAGCGTCAGCGTGCTGAGCAGCACCATCGGCCCGTCCAGCAGGATCTGCCGGGTCACGATCACGTGGTACGGCATGACGGCGAGCAGCAGCGCGGCGAGCAGCCCGACCCGGCGGCCGTAGAGGCGGGCCCCGAGCGGGTACACCGCCAGGACGGTGAGCACCCCGATCACCGCGACGACCCACCGGCCGCCCATGCCCACCTCGCCGGCGCGCAGCAGCGGGGACAGCAGCGCCTGGAACAGCATCGGGTGCGCCCGGAACACCGGGAACAGGTCGGTGTAGCCGGGGTTGCCGGCCAGGGAGGCGGCCTGCCCCGCGTACACCACCTCGTCGCTGTTGAAGCCGAAGAGGTCGATCCGCCAGGACCGCACGAGCAGGGCCAGCCCGCCGATCGCGGTCAGCGCGGCGGCCACCGCCCACCGCCGGCGGGTCAGCGCCGGCAGCCAGGCCGCCGGCGACGGGATCCGGCGGCGGACCGGGCCGTCCGGGTGGTCCCGCCGCTGGCCCGGCACAACGGCCGTGACCGTGTCCGGCTGGCTCACGCGGGCTCCCCGGCGACCGTCAGGTCCCCGCTCCAGCGCGGCCACGCCTGGGCGGGCGCGACGCGGGCCGGCGTCGCCCCGCGCTCGCCGCGCAGCAGCCGGGGGATGTCGTCGGCCCAGCCGAACCGGTCGGAGACGAGCACCCGGCTGCGGACGTGGGACAGGAAGCCGGCCAGGATCTCCCGCTCCCGCACCCGCAGCTCCGGGTAGTGCAGGCCGTCGATGGCCAGCGACGGCGCGAGATACCGGAAGGGCGGGAAGCCGTACGCGTCGTCGGTGTTGCGGATCATCCGGTTGACCGTCTCGTCGTGGTCGAGTTCGCTCATCGCGGGCCGGCCGCGCTCGATGACGAAGAGCTCCTCGACCCGGGTGGTGGTGCCGATGCGGCACGGCACCAGCCGGTCGACGCTGTACTTCGGCGGCGGCACCAGCAGCTGGGTGAGGGCGTTGATGCCCATGATCGGCAGGTTGAACCGGGCCAGGGTCAGCGCCAGCGACCGGCCGCCCTTGGAGTGCAGCCGGCTCTGCACCTGCAACCGCCGCCACTCCCGGGGCGTCAGGTCCTGCGCCTGCACGGCCCGCAGGGTGTGCGCGCTGATGGTCAGCGGCTTCGGGAAGCAGGTCGCGGTGCCGTCGGGCCGCACGATCGTCATGTCGTCGGAGAGGAACAGCCCGCCGTGGTCGCGCAGCAGCCGCAGCACGGTGGCGGTCTTGCCGGTGTCGGTGAGCGCGGAGAGCATCACGCCGACCCCGTCGAGGGTCACGCAGGCCGAGTGCAGCAGCATGTGGCCCCGGGCGACCATCACGAACCGCAGCAGCGCCTCGACGATGTTCGTGTAGACCACGTGCGGGGACCGGGCCAGCAGCGGGCCGACCTGGATCTCGATGGGTGAGCCGAGCTGGATGCGGAAGTTCGCGCCCAGCCGCCCGAGCTGTTCCTCGTAGCGCAGCACGGACCGGTCGGCGTACTGGGTCAGCGCGGCGCGGCGCTGCGGGCCCCGCCCGCCGACGTCGCTGACCCGCACCGCGATGTCCACGTCGGCGTCGGCGACCCACTGGGCCCGGAAGAACTCCAGCTCGGGCAGCATGATCTGGGAGCCGATGGTCACCACCCCGGCCACGTCGTAGCGGTACTTGAGGTACTGGTAGCGCCGGCGCGACGGCGGGGTGACCGCCTCGGCGGCGCCGGAGGCGATCAGCAGCCGGACCGGGTCGCGCCGGCCTCGGTCCAGCGCCGCGTAGATGACCTGGTCGTTGACGAGGAAGCGGACCAGGAACAGCGCCGCCAGGGTGGCCGCGTTCGCCACCAGCACCCCGACGCCCGCGAACACCAGGGCCTGCAACACGGGCAGCCGCAGCAGCAGCAGGACGTTGTTGAGCAGGAAGAACCGCACCGCCCGGGCGGGCAGGGAGCCGACCCGGGTGCGCCGGTAGATCAGGTTGTCCACCAGCAGGAAGTTCCACGAGGTCGACAGCTGGGTGGCCAGCGCCGCGCCGAGGAGGTGGTGCAGCCTGGCGGGCTCGTAGAAGAACCAGAGCGCCGCGGTGTTCACCACCATCCCGGAGAGCCCGACCAGCCCGAAGCAGACCATCCGGACGAGCTGGCGCAGCCGGTCGGCCGGGGTGCGCGGGCGACGCCGGATCTGCCCGACCAGTCGCCGGCCGCGCAGCCGCGCCAGGTGCCGCAGGAACGTCACCCCCTCCCGCAGGGACGCCTTGGACCGGCCCTCGTGCCGGGGCGCCATCTCGTACGCGACCTCGGCCACCCGGGCGCCGGGGTGCCGCACCAGCAGCTCCAGCAGCACCTTGAAGCCGAGCGGATTCATCCGGTCCAGCCGCACGGCCGCGCGCCGGAACGCGAAGAGGCCGCTCATCGGGTCGCTCACCGTCGCCAGCCGGCGCGGGAACATGGCCTTCACCAGCCGGGTGGCCGCCGACGAGGTGGCCTCGCGCAGCGGGCCGTCCAGGCCGGCGGTGGAGCCCCGGCCGGCGTACCGGGTGCCGATCACGACGTCGACGTCGTGCCGCATGGCGACCGCCGCGAGCGTCGCGGCCGACTCCGGCGGGTGCTGTAGGTCCGCGTCCATGACCAGGACCCACTCGCCTCGGGCGTGCCGGGCGCCGAGCAGGACCGCCCCGCCCAGGCCGCCGGTCCGCGCCTGCGGCGGCCTGTGCATTAGCCGTACGGGCGTCGGGGCCCCGGCCGACGCCCCGACGATGACCCCGTCGGTGCCGTCGTCGCTGTCGTCGACGAACAACAGCTCCGCGCGCAGGGGCACCAGCAGCGGGGCGAGGCGTCCCACCAGCACGGGGATGTTCTCCGCCTCGTTGCGGGTCGGCACGATGACGGTCAGCCGGGGCGGCGGCGCGCCGTCCGGGACGCGCAGCTCGCGTGGCCGCGGCGCGGCGTCTTCTCCGACGGCTTGCCGTGCGCGGGCGTCCGGCCCGTGTCCGATCATGGGTAACCTCTCCAGCCTCCGGTTCCCGAGCAGCCCGGAGCCATTAACAGTCATTGGAAATAAGCGGCAGAGGAGCGCAGGAATGCATTCACGTACGCGCTGAATGCCGGCGCGATCGCCGGCCCCAGAGGTTCGCTCGGATACGGGAGAGGTTATGGGGAATGACCAGCAGAGGTCCAACGCCTGAACAGTCGGCAAATTGACATAGCCACGATGCGCATTCGGTTGTCCGATTTACGAAAGCCGAGCAGGCGATAGCAGGAAATGCGTGAGCCGCGCATTTCCGCCGACCCACTTCCCGCAGGCCGGATGCCCGCAACTTCCACGAAAATGCGCGACGCCGAACGGGAGACGGATTCCCGTTCGGCGTCGCGGCGAGTCGACCGACAGCTGACGCGGGGCCCGGGTCGGCGGGCCGGCCGGCATGCGGAGAGGGTCAGGAGGCGGCAGTCCCGCGGCCCGACCCGACCGCGACCGCGTCGGCGTCGGCGTCGGCGCTCGCGAGCGCAGGCAGTTGGTCGTGCAGATCGCTGATGAAATCGGACCGGCCCGCACCGCTCCAGTCGCACCATGCTCCCGCCGGGGCGGGGCTGCGACACCCCCGGGAACTCTCGATCGCGGTCCCCTCGCCCCACTCGTTGTAGGTCGTCACGAGCTGCCAGGGCGCACCCGAGGCGTTCATCCGGGCCAGCCCCGCCCGCCAGCGCGCCCGGTCCCGGGACAGGAACTGCCCCTCGCCGTACGGCGTTCCGGCCTTCCAAAACCCCGGCGAGACGGTGTAGGAGCCCTCACCGGGGGCACGGCTGAAGTCCTGCTCCGCCTGGGCCGGCCCGTACTGGTGCCACCCCGCCACCCCCGCGGTCCCCGGACAGCCCGCGTAGCCGGGAAAGACCTTCAGGTTGACGTGGACACTCTCCCCGAACCGCCGCTGGAGCAACGACTGGGCCTGGTTCCAGCGGTCCACCGTGGCGCAGCCCTGCGCGGTCGTCAGGTCCCCGGCGTTGTACACGAAGACGGGCATGCCCCGGTCGGGCAGCACGGCCAGCGCCGAGCCCTGCCCGCCATAGGTGGTGCGGAGATAGTGCAGGTCGTCGGCGATGCGCTCGGGCGTCGGGTCGGACCTGCCCTCCGGCTCGTAGTAGGGCGCCCAGGCGAACCCGGTGCCCTGGGCCGCCCGGACCATCGCCGGCCAGTGCCCGTCCGTCACCGTGCCCCGGCCGAACCACGACGCGATGCCCATGGTGATCCCGCCGTAGCGCATGTCCGCGACCTGGGACCGCACCACCGGCTCCTCGATCGCGTACCACCCCCGGGCCGGCACGTAGTTGGTGAACGGGTCCAGGCCCTGCTGCCGCCATGCCTCCGGGAACCACGGGTAGTAGAACGCCGCCCTGATCACCGCCGGGGTCCGCACCACCAGACGGAAGACGACGGTGTGCCGGGCCGACGCGCCGACGCCGGTGACCACCAGGTCGTACGTGCCGGCTCGGGTGGACACCGAGGTCCGCACGGTCAGCACGGCCGACCCGCCGGAGGCCACCACCGCCGGCTCCACGGTCGCGGCCGTCCCCGCGGGCAGGCTCCCCACCGAGAGAGAGACCGTCTGCGCCGCCCCGGTCGTGACCGCCGTCCGCACCGTGGCCTGGACCAGGTTCCCGGCCACCGTCGAGGCCGCCCCGGGCACCACGGCCAGGGTGAAGTCGTCACCCGCGGTCGGGCGGGACGCCGTGCTGCCCGCGTCCGGTCGGACCGGCTCGGCCGGTCGCGTCGGACCGGCGACGAGTTGGCCACAGGCGACGAGACTCACGACCAGCAGCGCGGCACACGACATCAGCTCACTCCCGCCGACATGGGTCGACCAGGCTGCGACCCGACACCAGACAGAACGCGGCGGGCCGCCAAACGTCACTGCCCACCCCGCCACCCGCAAGGAAGGGCCCCTTGTTAACGCTTTCTGTAGAGGAAGGGCCCCTTGTTAACGCCACGCTGGGCGGGGTGGTGGGGACGCCGACGGCCGGGCCCCTTGGTGGTCGGGGGTCCGGCCGTCGGCACATGTGCGTGTGCGTGTGTCAGCTGTTCCAGTGTTGGGTGACGAGGTCGGCGGCCTGCTGTTCCCACTGCGCGTACGCGTCGGGGTACGCGGACACCTGCACGGTCTGGGCGGCGTCGGTCAGGGCCATGTCCTGCCAGCCGTCGACCTGCCTGAGGCCCTTGAGGAACGCCGTGGTGGCGTACTCGGGGTCGGTGATCTGCTCCGGCGAGCCCCAGCCGCTGGAGGGGCGCTGCTGGAACAGGCCCAGCGAGTCGTGGTCGTTGCGGTCGCCGAGGTGGCCCAGGTTCTGCAGCTTCGACTCCTGCAGGGCGGTGCCGATCGAGATGACCGCGGCCCGCTCGTCCAGGCCGGTCTTCTTCGTGGCGGCGATGATCGCCTTGGCGTTGGCGGTCTGTTCGGTGTCGAGGTCGATGCGCGACTGCGCGCCCTGCACGCCGTGGGGGATGAGCTTGCCGGTGTCGACCCCGGCGGTGGGCTTGTCGGCCTGCACGGCGGCGACGGGCCGGGCGTCGACCGCGCTGGTGCCGGCGTCGGGGGTGGTGGTGTGGAGGGGTCCGGCGGCGATGCCGCCGGCGAAGGCGAGTCCGGCGATGCCGAGGATGCTCTTGCGCAGGATGGTCGTGTTCATGGGGGTGTCTCCAATCCGGGGGTCGGCGCACCCCACGCCCGGAAGGGGGGATGGTGGGGGTGCGCGAGCACCGCGTCGAGGCGCCCGAACAACGAACTCAGAACGAACGAGCGAGCGGGGGTGGCTGCCGTGCGGCGCCGGGTCCGGGTGTAACGACCGGCGGCCGGCCCGCATTCCGGGGGGTGACGACACCCAGGGGGCGGGGGCCTGCCGGATCGCAGGGGTGCGGGGGCCTGCTTCGGTGGTCCGTCAGGTGTAACGACCCCGGCCCGGCCGGGATTCCGGCCCCGGGGTGCCGCCGGTCACCCCGCCCCGCCCCACGCCACCCCGCCAGGCCGGACAAACCGCCCAACCCGGCCGAGGGGTGACGGGATGCCGGGGAGAGATGGGGGTATCAACGGGACGGGACACCGCCACCTGCCCGACATGAAGACGATCAACCGGGCGATGCCGACCCGGCGGGCCCAGCCGGGACAGGCCGTCCGGCGGCTGTCGTGCCGCGTCGGCCCGACCAGGCGCTACCCTGACACCATGCAGGGCGTCGTCTCCCCCACCGTGACCGGCGGGTCCTTCCTGGCCCGCCCGGGCCGCCCCGCTGTCGTCACCGCCACCCTGACCGAGCTGACGGGTCCGACCCGGGGCGTCGTCGAGCTGCCCGTACGCCTGATGTGGAGCGCGGACCGCACCTTCGACCTCGGCGACCCGGACGACCTGCTCTGGATGTACGAGAACGTCCTGCGCGAGACCACCCGCGCGGCCGATTTGCGCCAGTTGGTCAACGGTCACCTGCTGCGCCAGGTCTGGTGCCTGCTCAACCTGCCCCGTGGGGTACGCGAGGCGTGGGAACGCCGCCACCGGGTCCTGCGCCACGAAGGCGGCGGGCCGGCGATCCAGGCCGGCGACCTGGCCCTGCCGGCGGCGTGACCGGGGCCGCGCCGCCGGACGACTTCTACCGCGAGGTCGCCCGGGTGGCCCTGTCGGTCGCCGGGCGGCACCGGTTCGTGCTGGGCGGCGGTGTCGCCTGGGCCGCGCACGGGCTGTTCTCCCGCCCGACGGAGGACGTGGACCTCTTCGCCGACGTCGAGGGGGCGGCGGCTGCGGCGGCTGCCGGGGTGCGTACGGCGTTGGAGCGCGCCGGGTTCGAGGTGAGCGACGCAGACCCGGACAGCGACCTCGCGGAGTTGTTCGCCGGGTTCGACCGGGACATGAAGGACTTCGTGGTGAGCCGGGGGTCGCGCCGGATCCGGCTGAGCCTGGGCCGGCTCGACCGGTACCGCAGCCCGGTGGTGATGGACCTCGGGCCGGTGATGGACGTCCGTGACCTGGTTGCCAACAAGACGGCTGCCCTGGTCAACCGGCGGGAGGTCCGGGACTTCATCGACGTGGCGGCGGTCCTCGACCACTATTCGGTCGCGGAGGTGCTCGACCTGGCCCGGCAGCTCGACCCCGCGCTGGACCCGCAGGACGTGCGGGCCGCCGGCCACTACCTGGACCGGCTGCCGGACCGTCGTTTCGCCCGGTACGGGCTGGACGCGGCGCAGGTCGCCCGGCTGCGGGCCCGGCTGGCGGACTGGCCCCGCTGACGCCCGCCGCACCGGCATCCTCACCACCCGGCTGCGGGCCACCGGCGGCCGGGTGACGGTCGGTGGCGTCGACGTGTAGCCCGGCGAACCAGCGGCCCGTCGGGCCGCTGTGGCAGGAGTGACGGGGGCTCGTTAGGGTGCGCAACGGCGCCCACGAGGCGCTCCCTTCCCCTGGAAAGGCACCCCATGACCTCCTCCTCCGGCGCTTCGCGCCGCCAGGTGCTGGCCGTCGCGGCCGTCGCCGCGACCGCGCCCCTGATCGCCGCCGCCCCGGCCCGGGCGGCCGAGTCGAAGGACCCGAAGACGTCGAAGGGACCGAAGACCTGGGACCTCACCGTCCTGGGCACCTCGGACACCCACGGGAACGTCTACAACTGGGACTACTACCGCGACGCCGAGTACGACGACAGCAAGCACAACGACGTCGGCGTCGCGAAGCTGGCCACCCTGGTCAACCAGATCCGCACCGAGCGCAAGGGCAGGGCGACCCTGGTCCTCGACGCGGGCGACACGATCCAGGGCACCCCGCTGGCGACGTACTACGCCAAGCAGGAGCCGATCACCTCGACCGGTGAGACGCACCCGATGGCCAACGCGATGAACATCCTGAAGTACGACGCGGTGACGCTGGGCAACCACGAGTTCAACTACGGCCTGCCGCTGCTGGCGAAGTGGATCGGCCAGCTCGGCTTCCCGGCGCTCGCCGCCAACGCGGTCAACGCGGCGACGGGCAGGCCGGCGTACCTGCCGTACGTGATCAAGGAGGTCCGGCTCGGCGGGCACGGCGCGCCGAAGCTGAAGGTCGGGATCCTCGGCCTCACCAACCCGGGGGTGGCGATCTGGGACAAGGGCAACGTCGAGGGCAAGCTGGTCTTCGCCGACATGGTGGCAACGGCCGCGAAGTGGGTGCCGGTGATGCGGGCGCGCGGCGCGGACCTCGTCATCGTCTCCGCGCACGGCGGCGACAGCGGCACCTCCAGCTACGGCCCGGAGCTGCCCAACGAGAACCCGTGCACGATGATCGCCGAGCAGGTCCCGGGCATCGACGCGATCCTCTTCGGGCACGCCCACAACGAGGTCGTCGAGAAGTTCGTGACGAACACGCGAACGGGCGCGCAGGTGCTGCTCTCCGAGCCGTCCAAGTGGGGGCAGCGGCTGACCCGGATGGACTTCACGCTCTCCCGCGAGCGGGGCTGCTGGAAGGTCGTGTCGAAGCACGCGACCATGCTGAACACCAACACGGTGGTCGAGGATCCGGCGGTGCTCGCGGCCGTGCGCGGCCAGCACACCAAGACCGTCTCGTACGTCAACACGGTGGTCGCCCGGTCGACGGTGGAGCTGTCGGCGGCCGAGTCGCGGTACAGGGACACCCCGATCCTGGACTTCATCAACCACGTGCAGACCGAGGTGGTCACGGCGGCGCTGGCCGGCACGGAGCACGCGACCCTGCCGGTGCTGTCGATCGCCGCGCCGTTCAGCCGCACGGCGGTTTTCCCGGCCGGTGACGTGCGCATCCGCGACGTGGCCGGGCTGTACGTCTACGACAACACTTTGGAGGCCGTGGTCCTCACCGGCGCGGAGGTCCGCGCCTACCTGGAGTACTCGGCGAAGTACTTCGCGACCCTCGCGGTGGGTGCGCCGGTGGACCCGGCGACGATCAGCGACCCGGCGGTGCCGGACTACAACTACGACGTCTTCTCCGGCCTCGACTACGACATCGACGTCAGCCGGCCGGTCGGCCAGCGGATCTCCCGCCTGGTCCTGCCCGGCACCGACGCCCCGGTCGCCGACGACGCCCGGTTCGTGGTCGCGGTGAACAACTACCGGCGCAGCGGCGGCGGCAACTTCCCGGGCATCGTGAAGCCGCAGGTCTACAACGCGCAGCAGGAGATCCGGCAGTTGCTCATCGACTGGGCGCAGGAGCGCGGCACCATCGACCCGGCGGACTTCTTCGTGCCGAACTGGAAGCTGGTGCGCGAGGGCGTGCCGGTCTTCTGATCCCCGCGCCCACGCGGTGTCCCCGGGTGGGCGGCCGGTGGTGGCCGCTCACCCGGGGGCGGGGAACCGGGTGAAGCCGGTCAGGGTGTCCAGTGCCCAGAACTGCACTTCGGAGGGTGGGGGGTTCGGGTCGGCCAGCGGCGCGTACCCGTCGCGGGGAGCGATGAGCGCGCGTCCGCCGTCGTGGTCGAGCGCGAGATCCCACCCGTGGGTGGTGCCGCCGTCGACGCCCGGGACGATCTTCCACCCGGTCATCGGCCGCAGCTCGGTCTTGTCCCAGGTGCGCAGGTCCCAGTAGGTCACAAACTCGTGGTAGGTGGTCCAGTGCCGGTAGCCGACGAGCGCGGTGTTGCCGTCGCCGCTGAGGGCGATCGCGTCGGCGGAGGTGTATCCGCCGTTGCGGAGCAGCGCATACGCTTGCGGGTCGGACCGGTCCGACAGGTCGTAGATCATCACGCCACCGTCGCCACCGCCGCCGTCGTCCGACCGGTAGTTGACCAGAGCGCGGTTCGCGTCGTCGCTCAGGGCGACGTCGTACCAGTAGGTCGGGTCGCCGGTCCCCAGGAGCCTCGTCTTCCGCACCTGGTCGGGGTTGGCGAGGTCCCAGAGGTGGACCCCGTCGTCGCCGCCGGCGATGGCGTAGCGGCCGTCGTAGTTCAGATCCAGTGACGTCACCCCTTCGGCGGCCAGGGTCCGGGGCGACGGGTGCGCGGGGTCGGCGAGGTCCCAGAGGGTCAGCTCACCCCGCGCGTGGAAGGTCGCCGCGCGCCTGCCGTCGCCGCTCAGGGCCACCTCGACCGTCGTGCCCCCGTGATCGGGCACGAGTGGGGTGGCACGGGGCCTCAGCGGATCGGTCAGGTCCCAGAGCGTCACGGATCCGTGCGGAGGATCGGCGAGTTCCTCCACGGAGCTCGTGAGGGCGCGTTCGCCGTTGCTGCTCAGGGCGACGCCGTGGGTGAACCTCGCGTGCTCCGACAGGAGGGTGACCCGGAAGTCCTTCGGCGGCGGGGCGGGGGGCGGGTTCGCGGCTCCGCTTCCGGTCTTACCTGCCGAACAGGCCGTGCCCGTGGCGAGGAGGACCGCCGCCGCGCTGACGAGCCCGGCCAGGAAGACGCGCCTCATGTCCCCTCACCCGCCGCACGGGGCGGACGTCGACGCCCTGGTCCAGCCCCGCTCCGACGGTTGGTACACCTGCCGGTAGGCGGAGCAGTCGACCTCGCCGCCCCGGACGACCAGGGCCGTCACCCGGAACGGCTCGCCCTGGTTGTCGACGGTCATCGAGCCGGGCCTGCCGTCGGCCAGGTACTCCAGCTCAAAGGTGTATTCGCAGTATCGCTTCCTGGTCACGGCGGAGAGCCGGAAGGTGGCCTGCTCGCCCAGCTTGAGCGCGTACTTCTGGTCGGCGAAGTAGTTGCCGGTCAGCCGCGGCAGCATGTCGTTGTCGTCCGTCCGGGCCTCCTGCGCGAAGACGGGATCGCGGTCGAGGTCGTAGCCGACCTGGACGGTCTCCGCGGTTCCCTGCGGGGGCGCGTCGAAGAGCGCGCCCGTCAGCGGCGCCCGACAGCGCGGGCGGACGGCGATGTCGGTCAGCCGCACGGCCTTCTCGCGGTTGCCCTCGAGTTCCAGCTCCACGGTGGAGACGCCCTTCTCGACGCCGCCGTGGGAGCGCATGATGTCGTGGCTGCTCCTCTCGTACGCCTGGAACTCGTCCTCGATCTGCCCGAGGGTCTGCGCGCCGACCGCCTCGGGAAACACCCAGGTGTTGTCGTTGTCCCTGGGTACGAGGGTGATCTTATTGATCTTGATCGGATCGCCGCTGGGAGCGGGCGACGGCGTGGGCTTGTCGCCACCGAGGTCGAGCCACTTCTGGCCGGCGGCGAGACCCAGGCCGCCGACCACGGTGACGCCGACGGCGACGGCAGCCGCCACGAGCTCCCGCGACAGCCACCGGTCGCGTGGGGCCGGCTCGTTCTCTCGGACCTCCGGCCGTCGCCGTCGGGTGGCCGGCTTCCTGCCAGGCAACTACGTCACCAACCTTGGGTGGAGAGCCAATGGGGACGTTGCCGCCCCATCGTAGCGCCGCGTCACCACTCGGTATGAGACGGTGACGACGGGACCTGTGCCGCGCCCGCCAGCTCAGCGGGACGCGGCCGGGGCGGGGCGGACCTGACGGGCCGGCGGGAGCCGGTCCAGCAGCGCCAGCGCCGCCCGCACCGGGGCACGGGTCAGCGTCTCGTCGAAGCTCGCCCGCCCCTGGCAGAACCGGACGAACATCCGCCACCCGGCGGGGGTGGCCAGCAGGGCATGGAAGACGTCGGGCCGGCGGGAGAACACCTCCAGCAGCCGGTGCCCGGCGCGCATCGACGGCACCAGGTCCCGGTCCACCGCCTGCCGGTAGCCGTCCAGGTCGCCGCCGGCGACGGCGGCGCCGGCGAGCGCGCCGGAGCGCAGCGCGTAGCTGATGCCCTCCCGGCTCCACGGCTCCAGCAGTCCGGCCGCGTCGCCGGCCACCAGCACCCGGCCGTGACGCAACGGCGAGTCGTCGGCCCGGCACCGGGTGAGGTGCCCGGAGTCGTGCTCCGGGTCCACCCCGGCCAGGCCGAGCCGGTCGACGAAGTCGCGCAGGTACGCCCGGGTCCGCTCCCCCGCGCCCCGGGCGGCGATGACCCCGACGGTCAACGTGTCGCCCTTGGGGAACACCCACGCGTAGGAGCCGGGGATCGACCCCCAGTCCAGCAGCAGCCGGCCGCGCCAGCGACGACGGTGCGCCTCGGGCACCGGAAGCTCCAGCTCGAGGCCGAGGTCGACCTGCCGGTACCGCACGCCGACGTGCCGGGCGGTCACCCCGGAGGAGCCGTCGGCGCCGATCACCGTACGCGCGTGCACGACGTCGCCGTCGGCGAGCCGCAGGCGTACCCCGTCGGGGTCCTGTTCCACGGCGCGGACCGCCACCCGCTCGCGCAGCCGTGCCCCGGCGGCGACGGCGGCGGCCCGCAGCCGGTCGTCGAACTCGTCGCGGCG
The DNA here is from genome assembly GCF_042889525.1 of Micromonospora sp. NPDC002575. NCBI lineage: Bacteria > Bacillati > Actinomycetota > Actinomycetes > Micromonosporales > Micromonosporaceae > Micromonospora > Micromonospora sp. NPDC002575. The sequence continues at coordinate 158,347 of NZ_JBIARA010000002.1, forward strand.
CACCATCGCGATCAGCGGTCCGGCGGCGTGCCGGCGGGTGAACTCGCGCCGCCCGTCGCGGGTGAACGTCACCCGGTCCACGCGGTCGTGCGCCGGCACGTCGATCCGGTTGGCGACGGCCGCGAGGGAGGTGCCGATCAGGCCGCCGCCGCAGGTCTTGTACCGGGGATGCGCGGCGCGCTCGACGACCAGGGTGCGCAGCCCGGCGGTGGCCGCGACGTGGGCGGCGGAGAGCCCGGCGGGGCCGCCGCCGACGACGACAAGGTCCCAGTTGATCACGGATTGCAGCCTAGGGCACGGCCGGTGCGCGAGGCCGGCCGCCACAGCGGTGCGACGCGGGCCGAATCCGGCGGGCGGGCATCAACGGCGGGCCGGCGGGTAACCGCGCAGCGCAGCTCCGCCCGCCGCGCGGGCGGCGACCGAGGAGGAAGCCATGCAGCAGGTGCGTCTGTCGGACGTCGAGGAGCGGGTGTACGAGGCGGTGGCGGCGCTGGAGGCGCGCGGGCAGGTGCCCTACCCGGACCTGATCGCGCAGGAGTCGGGCCTGACCGAGGAGGAGGTGCACGCTCCCCTGCGGCTGCTGACGGAGAAGAACCTGCTGCACCGGGAGGACTCCCCGATGGCCGGGTTGGACTTCGGTCCGCGCTGGTGCGCCCGCCAGATGGCGTGAGCCGTTCGGCGGGCCGGATCGACGAGCGACGTCGGTGGCAGGCGCTCGGGGTCGGCCTGGTCGCCGCCTTCATGACGCTGCTCGACGTGAGCATCGTCAACGTGGCGGTCCCGTCGATCGACCGGGCGCTCGGCGCCACGCCGAGCGACCTGCAGTGGGTGCTGTCCGGCTACGCCCTCACGTTCGGGCTGGTGCTGGTGCCGGCCGGGCGGTTCGGCGACGCCCGGGGCCGGCGCACCGCGTTCGTCGTCGGGATCGCCCTGTTCACCCTGACCAGCGCCCTGGCCGGGCTGGCCCAGTCCCCCGGCTGGCTGATCGCCGCCCGGTTGCTGCAAGGGGTCGCCGCCGGAATCGTCAACCCGCAGGTCACCGGCCTGATCCAGCAGCTGTTCCGGGGCCCGGAACGCGGCCGGCCGTTCGGGCTGCTCGGCGCGACCATCGGCGTCTCCACCGCGATCGGGCCGCTGCTCGGCGGGCTGCTGATCCAGGCCGGCGGCGAGCAGGAGGGCTGGCGGTGGGTCTTCTTCGTCAACGTCCCGGTGGGGATCGTCGCGATCGTCCTCGGCTGGCGGCTGCTGCCGGCGCAGCCGGCGGGCGCGGCGCAGGGGCGGCGGCTCGACCCGGTCGGGGTGCTGCTGCTCGGCCTCGGCGTCGTGCTCGTGCTCCTGCCGCTGGTGCAGAGCGAGCAGTGGCACAGCCCGTGGAAGTGGGTGCTGGTGCCCGCCGGGCTCGCCGCGCTCGCCGTCTTCGGGCTGTGGGAACGACGGTACGCCCGGCGCGGCGCTCCCCTGTTCGACCTGCGGCTGTTCGGCGTCCGCTCGTACGCCCTGGGTTCGCTGATCGCGCTGATCTACTTCGGCGGGTTCACCGCGATCTTCTTCGTCTTCACGCTCTACCTGCAGAACGGCCTCGGCTACCGCCCGCTGGTCGCGGGCCTGGCCATCACGCCGTTCGCCCTCGGCTCGGCCGCCGCGGCGGCGGTCGGCGGCCGGATCGTCAACCGGTACGGCCGGCCGCTGGTCGCCGTCGGCCTGCTGGTCGTGCTGCTCGGCCTGGGCGCGGTGGTGTTCGTGCTGCGCGGCGAGCCGCACGGGTCGGTGCCGCTGCTGACGGCCGTGCCGCTGCTGGTCGCGGGGCTGGGCAGCGGCCTGGTCATCACGCCCAACCAGACCCTCACCCTGGCCCAGGTGCCGGTGCCGCAGGCGGGCAGCGGGGCCGGCATGCTCCAGACGGGCCAGCGGATCGGCTCGGCGGCCGGCATCGCCGCCGTCGGCTCGGTGCTGTTCTCGGCGCTGTCCGGCAGCGGCGGGGACTGGTCGACGGCGGTGCGGCACGCGCTGCTGCTGGCCATGGGGATCATCGCGCTCGGCCTTGTCGCCGCGTTGTTCGACCGCAGGCACGCGCGCGACGACCGCAGGCACGCGCGCGACGGCGGCGGGCGCGCGGGATGACGGCGGCGACGCCCGCCCGGGGGGGGTCCCCGGACGGGCGCCGTCGTGCTCCCTGCGCGGGCACTGCCCGGCTCGGCGTGGTCAGCGCGTCGACCCGCCGAAGCGTCCCCGACGACGCCAGGCCAGGCCGGCGAGCGTCAGCACCACACCGACCCCGAGGAGGCCCCCGCCGACCGCGAGCGGGGTGCCCAGGTTGTCACCCGTCACGGGCAGCTTGCCGCCGTGCGGCGGCCAGGGCTTGTGCGTCGGGTGGTAGGTCGGCGACGGCGACGGCTGAGACCGCGAGAGCACGGTCAGCGTGGCGCTCGCCGTCCGGCCCGTGGTCTGGCCGACCGCGGTGAACAGGTACTGCCCGGGTGTGTCCGGCGTGTAGGTGGTGGTGAAGCTCCCCTCCCCATCGGTCACGACCGTGAAGTGCGTCGGGGCCGCCGCCCGGAACGCGACGGGCGCCATCGCGACGGTGCTGCCGTCGCCGCGCCGCAGCGTGGCCTGGCCGGGCAGGCCGGCGGCCAGCGGCGTGATCGTGACGGTGATGTCGACGACCTCGTTCGGCCCGAAGCCGGCGCCGGTGAGGGTGACCGCGTCGCCGACGTAGATCGTCGACGGGTTCACCGTCAGCACGGGGGGCTGCGGCGGGTACGGCGGCGGCTGTGGTGAACCGGTCGGCGACGGTGTCGGCTGCGGCTGCGCCGCCCCCGCCGCGGTCGGCGCGGCCACGACGGCAAGGCCGATCGTGAGCGCCATGATGATGCGGGATAGCCGCATGATGGGTTCCCTCCTAGCTAATCGCAGTGTGGTGCGGGATCAATGTGGGTGGTCCATGGGGTGGCGGTCGGAGTGAGCCAGAGGTCGCCTTCGCCGCTGGCGCTGCCGGTCCTGCCGCTCAGCACGTCGACCTCGAGGGTCCGGGTGGCGCCGGGGGGCACCTCGACGTTGGCGACGACGACCTGCCGGCGGCGTTCGGCGCCGCTGCCGACGGGCACCTCGGCGCCGTCGAGCCGGGTGCGCTGCACGGCGCCGCCGGCCGGGCTGTAGACGGAGACCAGCGTGCGGGCGGTGTACGGGTCGCCGGCGAGGCCGAGGCCGAGCACCGACGTCGACAGCCCACGCCGCGGCGCGGTCGAGTGCAGCGTGAACCGCAGCCGCAGCTCGCGGCGGCCGTCGGGGCGGCACTGCCCGACGGTCAGCGTCGCGGCCGGCCGCAGGTAGTAGCCGAGCTTCGCGCCACTGCCGTCGTTGAGGAACACGCCGACGGTGGGCACGTCCTCCTTCTCGGGCAGCGAGCCGGCGAGCCGGTTGCCCTCGATGACCCGTTGCTCCTCGGGGTGGGCGCTCCAGAACAGGACGCGCCGTTCGGTGATGGCCCGGTCCAGCGCGGACAGGTACGCCCGGGGGTCCACCTCGCGGGTGAAGAAGGTGTCGAAGGCGGCCGCCGCCGAGGCGGCGAAGAACTTGTCCTGCTCCTGCGCGTCCATCTGCTGGTAGGCGTCGGAGAGCAGCGTCCGCACCGCCTTGTCGCCGACCAGGGTGGTGTGGCCCGGCACCGGGACGGGGCCGGTGGCCTTGAGCAGGTAGGACAGCACCACCGGGTCGACCGCGAGGACGCCGTCGACCGTCTCGCCGGTGCGTTCGCGGTACATCTGGCGAAACAGCGCGGCGGCGGTCGGGAAGTGCGGGGTCAGGTTGACGTCCGCCGGGTACGTCCCCGGCAGGTCGGTGTAGAGGTTGCGGATCTCCGGCTGGAGCTTCAGGGGCGGGTCGAAGAGGCCCAGTTGGGCGCTGGTGCCCTGGGCGCCCATCCGGAGCTGGCCGTCCCGGGCCTCGATCAGGGCGTACGCGCCGAACATGCCGCCGGTGGCGCGCAGCTCCGCCGGGTTCTGGGACACCATCAGGTAGCTGCGGGGGCCGGCCGCGCCGAGCAGGGGCGGCAGCAGCCGGGCGGCGCCATCGGCCGCCCGGGTGAGCGTGGCGAGCCGGTCGATCTGCGTACGCAGCTCGGCCACCGCGTCGCGCACCGGCGTGAGCAGGGCTTCGTCGGGTACGGCGGCGAGGCGGGCGTGGGCGCGCTGGACCACCTGGTCGGTGGTGGTGAGTTCCGCGGCGACGGCCTTCAGCCGGCGCACGTCCAGCCGCCCCTTGCCGGGCAGCAGGGTCGACAGGTCGGTGCGCAGCAGGGTGGGGAAGGCCTGCCGGGCGAGGTCGTCGATCGCCACCGCGATCTGGCGCACCGCCGCCAGGTCGTCGCCGGCGTACGGGGCGTGCTGCCCGGCCCGCCAGCCCGGGTCGTCGGTGGCGGCACGCGCCGCGCCGGCCTGCTCCTGGAGGGCCGACAGGGTGCGTTGGGCCCGCTCGGTGTCGGCTCCCACCACCTCGGCGCTGAGCTGCTGGGCCAGGGCGGCGGCATTGAGCAGGTGGGTGCGGGCCTGCCAGCCCCGGAAGCCCACCCAGCCGGCGCTCAGCAGCGCCAGCGAACCGACGACCAGGCCGGCGAGCAGGGCGCGACGGGCGCGTGCCCTGGCGCGCCGCCGGGACCGTCGCCCCCGGCGGCGAGGCTGCTCAGTTTCACTCAACGCCAGCTCCACTCATAAAACGGACAGAAATGACGATTCATCACTTTCTAGCACGCTTTTCGACCGCTTCGAGCCGTTATGGTGGATTTAAGCCTGGGGTTCCGCACGTCGCGCCCGCTCGGCGGGCCGCCGGCCGCGCCGCGCGTCGACCGCCTCGTGGAGCAGCCGCTCGACGCGGTCCACCCCGCCGCGCAGCGACATGTCCCGCAGGTAGACCTCCCGGCCGCGCCGGCCCATCTCCAGCCGGGCCGCCGACGGGATGGTGGCGGCCAGCCAGAAGCGGTCGGCCAGCGTGGCCCAGTCCTCCGGCGGGCAGGACAGCCCGGCCCGGGCGCGCTCCACGATCTCGACGGTGTCGCCGCCCGCCGAGGCCACCACCGGCGCCGCGCAGCCGAACGCGGCCTGCAACTTGCCGGGAACCGTCCCGCGCAGCTCCGGCAGGTCGCGCAGCATCACCAACTGGTAGTCGGCGGCGGCGTACAGGTCGGCCATCTCCAGGGGCGAGCGCCGCGCGACGAAGCGGACGTTGTCGGCCCCCAGCTCCGCGGCGAGCCGCCGGACCCGCTCCTCGCCGGGGCCCGAGCCGACCAGGACCAGGTCCATCGTGCCCCGCAGCGGCGCGGCGGCGCGCACGGCCGTCTCCAGCCCGTGCCGGGCGTCGATGGTGCCGGCGTGCATCACCACGCAGCGCCCGTCGCCCCGCACGAGGCGGCGCGCCTCCCGGGTCGGCTCGGCCGGGTGGAACAGCCGCTCGTCGGTCCAGTTCAGCACCAGCCGCACCCGTCCCGGATCGGCGCCGCCGGCGACCACCAGGTCACGCATGCCGGGCGCGGCGACCGCGACGAGGTCGGCCGAGCGGTAGAGCCACCGGGTGGCGGCGGCCACCCGGGCGCCCCAGGGCGTCGGCGTCGCGCCCTGGGCGTCCAGCTCCGGATGCACGTCCTGCACGTGCAGCACCGTGGGCACCGCGCCCAGCAGCCGCAGCAGGCCGGCCGCCGCGAAGGTCGCGGCGGGAAGCTGGTGCACGTAGAGCGCGTCGACGCCGGCCAGGTGGCCCCGGCCGATCGTGCCGGCGCTCGCGGCGAAGGAGAGCCAGCTCGCCACCCGGGCCCGCACGGAGGCGTCCCCGACCGACCAACGCGGCACCCGCCTGACCGTGAGCCGCTCGCTGCGGGTCTCGTACCGCCACCGCTGCCGCCAGCCCGGATAGACCTGACCGCCGGGATAGTCCGGGAAACCGGTCAGGACGCGGACCTCGTGGCCGCGCGCGGCCAGCTGCTCGGCGAGGCTGCCGGGGACGAACGCCGGCTCGGGCGGGAAGTGGTAGGACAGAATGCCGATCCTCACCGGACCCTCCCCGCACGACGATGACGCAACGGCGTGGCGCGGACACGGAACGTGCCGGCTGACGCATACGATTCCACGGGCCACACCGCGACGGGAACACTGGGAGAACCGCCGATGGCCGACCGCATCCTGTTCGTCTGCCACGCCAACCTGTGCCGCTCGCCCATGGCCGAATACCTGGCCGCCCAGCTCATGGCGAAGCTGCCGGTCGAGGTGGCCAGCGCCGGCACCGACGCCGTGGACGGCCGGCCCATGCACCCGTACGCGGCGGAGGTGGCCGCCGAGACGGGGCGCGACCCGGGCGAGTTCCGCAGCCGGGCGCTGACCACCGCCCACCTGGCCGACGCCGCGCTGGTGTTGACCTCCACCCGACGCCAGCGGTCGGCCTGCGTCGCGCGCCTGCCCGCCGCCCTGCACCGCACCTTCACGCTGCGCCAGTTCGGCCGGCTCGCCGGGGCGGCCGGGACGCCGGACGGCGCGGACGTCGACGCCCTGCGGGCGGCGGTGCGGGCCGCGACCCTGGCCCGGGGGCTCCTGCAACCGGTCGCCCCGGCCGAGGACGACCTGCTCGACCCGATCGGCGGCGGGCCAGCCGACTTCCGGCGCTGCGCGCAGGAGATCGAGCGGTCGCTGGCACCGGTTGCGGCACTCATCGAGGCAACCGGGTGAGTTCCTGCGTCGGGTCGGGGATCGTCTGCTCGGGGCCGGGGAACGCGCCGCTGCGGGCGGCCGGCGCGTCGGCGCGGCTCGGCGGGGCGGACGCGAGCCCGGCCGGCACCTCCACCCGGTAGCGCTCGTACTGGTAGCTCTCGGCGCGGCCGAGCTTGGCCATGTTCAGCACGCAGCCGAGCAGCCGCACGGAAACCGCCTGGAGCGCCTGCGCGGCGGCGCCGACCTGGCCACGGTCGGTGCGGCCGTACTGGCTGACCATCAGGGCCCCGTCGGCCTGGACGGCGACGACCACGCCGTCGGTGACGGTACGCAGCGGGGCGGTGTCGATGACCACGATGTCCGCCGACTCCCGCAGCACCAGGAGCAGGTCCGCCATCGCCTTGGAGCCGAGCAGCTCGCTGGGGTTGGGCGGCACCGAGCCGGCGGGCAGCACGAGCAGGGACTTGTCGCCCCACCGCTGCACCACGTCGCCCACGTTGACGTCGCCGAGCAGGACGTCGGTCAGCCCGACGCCGGCCTCCATGCCCAGGTACTCGGCCACCTTCGGCCGGCGCAGGTCCGCATCCACCAGGGCGACCCGCCAGCCGGCCTCGGCGAGGGCGATGGCGAGGTTGCAGGAGAGGGTGGTCTTCCCCTCCCCCTGCAACGCGCTGGTCACCGCGATCACCCGGGCGGGCTCGTGGACGTCGACGAAGCGCAGGTTCGTCCGCAGCTTGCGTACCGCCTCGGCGCGGGCGGAGGTGGCCGCGTCGCCGACGATCAGCGGGGCGGTGCGGGCGGCGGCGTCGAACGGGATCTCACCGAGCAGCGGGCTGCCGGTGGCGCGCTGGAGGGCGACCGAGTCCCGCAGCCGGGTGTCCAGCCGGGTCCGCAGCAGCGCCAGGCCGATGCCGCCGAGCAGGCCGGCGAGCGCGCCGAGGGCCAGGTTGCGGGCGGGGTCGGGCGACACCGGGCTGGAGCCGACCCGCGGGCCGCTGATCACCTCGACCTTCACCGGAGGGGTCCGCCCCTCACCGGCGGACTCCACCTCCTTGACCAGGTCGACGAACTGGGCGGTGATCGCCTCCGTCAACCGCAGCGCGCGGGTGGCGTCGGTGTCGGTGACGGTGCCGCGCAACAGGACGGTGTCGGGGATGGCGGCGGCGCTGACCCGCGCCTGGACGTCCTCGGCGGTCAGCCCGAGCGGGGTCTTGCCCACCACGTTCTGCGCCAGCCGGTCGCTCTGCAGCAGGTCGGCGTACGACTTGACGCGCTGCTGCATGAAGACGTTGCCCTGGTAGGCGTCGGTGACGCCCTGGTTGGGGGTGGTGACGAAGAAGGTCACCGAGGCCGCGTAGCGGGGCTGGGCCCGGACGGTGACCAGCGCGGCCACCGCGAGGCCCACCATGACGGAGAGCAGGACCACCCACCAGCTACGCCGGACGGTCCGGAGGAAATCGCGAACGTCCATCAGGCGGGAAGCCTCCGTCCGATCAGTGCGGTCGACATGTCAAGCACCAGAGCTCCCTCAGCAGTCACGGGGCGGCCCGGCACGTCGCCGGCCCCACCAGCGCATCCGGTCGAACCGACTGTAAAGGATTACAACCCGCAAAGCCGGCAATAAGGATGAAGACGGCACACGCACCGCCACCGCGGGACCCTCCGCACCTGGACCAACTCGGTTCGGACGCGCGAGGTGACGCGGGAACCCGACGCGGGGACGCCCAGACCGGGCCCGCCGGGAACGGACAGCGCAGGGGGCCGCCGGGTACGCCCGGCGGCCCCCTGTCGACGCCCTGCCGACGCCTCAGCGGCGGCGCTCGGCCGGCTCGTCCTCCTCGGCCGGCTCCGTCTCGTCGCTCGCCGCGTCGCTGAACGGCTCGGTGAGGTCGTCGCCCGGCACCGCGACCTCCTCGGCCAGGTCCTGCTCGTCGGGCCGGCCGCCGGCCGGCGGCTCGGGGGCGGTGGCGCTGCCGGCGAAACCGTACTCGTTGGGCTCGTCGTGCCGACTCATGCCTTTTCCCTCCTGATATCGCCAGAATCGCCTCTTGTCGCTCACGGTAGGGCCTGATCGTCCGCCCCGCAGCGTGCTCGGCCTCCTCCGGCGGCGGGTCGCCGCGGCCGGCGCGCCGGCATGGTGGCCACCACCACCCGCCACAGCGCCGTGCGCAGCGCCACGACCGCGGCGGCCCCCGCCAGCTGCGTCCAGCCCTGGTCGCCGGCGAGGCGGAGCAGCCCGGCCGCGGTCAGCAGGTCCAACAGCACCCGCAGCGCGCGCCGCCACGATCCGGTGGCCGCCAGGGTCACCAGGCCGGTGAGCAGCGCCGCGGCGGTCACGACCGACGGCAGCGGGGCGGTCACGACCGGTCCCCGCCCTCGGGGGAGCCGGCGGAGGGCGCAGTCGCCGCCGGGCGCGCGGCGCGGGACGGCTCGGGTGCCGGCGTCGACGGCCGGTCGGTGTCGATCTGGCGCTGCTCCCCGGCGATCTCGCGGCGGAGGAAGAAGTTCAACGCGGTCCGGATGGTGGCGATGGCCGCGAGCTTGCCGATCTGGTCGAAGGTCGGCGACACGGCGGTACGCAGGATGTCCGCGGCGAGCTGGAACTCCAGCCCGAGGGTGAGGAACCGGCCGAGGGTCAACCGGATGGGGGTGAAGACGGCGGCGCTGCGGTGCCGCAGCCCCTCGGCCACGAACCGCAGCGCCGCCCAGACCGCGCCGACGAAGATGACCGCCGCGCCGGCGACCTCCACGACGGCGACCGCCAGGTGGTCGCCGGCACGCAGGATCTCGTCCCAGCTCACCCGGGGCCGTTACCCGACCCGCCGGTGGGTAGTCGCCGTCAGTCGTGCGCGGCGACGGCCTCGAAGGTCAGAGCTCGGCGACGGCTTCGAAGGTCAGAGTTCGGCGACAGCCTCGAAGATCAGCCACAGGCCGCAGATGGCGAAGAGGATCGCCGCGCCGTAGCGGATGGTGCGCTCGGGCAGGTGCCGCCCGAGCAGCCGCCCGACCAGGATCGCCAGCGCGTCGGCGGCCACCATGCCGAGGGTGGAGCCGAGCCAGGTGCCGAACCAGCCGTACTTGGTGGCGAGGGTGATGGTGGCCAGCATCGTCTTGTCGCCCAGCTCGGCGAGGAAGAAGGCCACGCCGACCGCGATGACGGCGGACTTGCCGCCGCGCTCGGCCTTGCGCTTCTCCTCCTCGGTGAGCTTGTCCCCGCGCAGCGTCCAGACGCCGAACCCGAGGAACGCGAGGCCGGCGATCAGCGAGATCCAGCCGGTGGGCAGGGCGGCGCCCAGCCCGTAGCCGATGGCGACCGAGGCCAGGTGGACGACGGCGGTGGCGACCGTGATGCCGATGAGCACCGGGATCGGCTTGAACCGCGTGGCGAACGTGAGCGCCATCAGCTGGGACTTGTCGCCCAGCTCGGCGACGAAGATGACGCCGAAGCTGACCGCCAGCGCGACGAGGAAACCTTCCATGACACCCTTCCCGATAACACCGGGCCGGGGGTGTGGGGCGCCCTCGACCCGGCTGTTGTAGACAGCCTGGGTCGAAGGTCTCGCCCGCCCCACCGGGGTGGGGCCGCGTGGCCGGATGCGGAACGCACCAGTGTGTCGACCACGACATTGGGGGCTACTCCCCTTCGCGCCACCACCCTACCCCACCAGGGGCTCCGCCCCCGCGCGGGGGCGGCGCGGACCCGCTGCTCAGTCGGCGCGGGCCAGGGTCACGCCGAACAGGCCGTCGGCGTCGGTCCAGAACTCGCGGGCGGCGAAGCCGGCGGCGGCGAGCTCCGCGGCGATGCCCTCGGGGCGGAACTTGGCCGACACCTCGGTGCGCAGCTCCTCCCCGGCGGCGAACTCCACGTCGAGGTCGAGCACCCGGGCCCGGACCGGCCGCTCGGCGCGCAGCCGCATCTCGATCCACTCCCGCTCCGGGTCCCAGAGGGCGACGTGCGCGAACGCCTCCGGGTCGAAGTCCGCGCCCAGCTCCCGGTTGACCACCCGCAGCACGTTGCGGTTGAACTCGGCGGTCACCCCGGCGGCGTCGTCGTAGGCGGGCACGACGATCGACGGGTCCTTGACCAGGTCGGTGCCGAGCAGCAGCCAGTCGCCGGGCTCCAGGGCGGCGCGCATGGCGGCGAGGAAGCCGGCCCGCTCGGCGGGCAGCAGGTTGCCGATCGTGCCGCCGAGGAAGATCACCAGTCGCCGGCCGCCGGTGGGCAGCCGGTCGAGGTGGCGGGTGAAGTCACCGACGATGCCGCGTACCCGCAGGCCGGGATAGTCGGTGGCGATCTGCTCGGTGGACTGCCGCAGGGCGCTGACCGAGACGTCCAGCGGCACGAAGGTGCCCAGCCCGCCGCGCCGGGTGAACGCGTCCAGCAGCAGCCGGGTCTTCTCCGACGAGCCGGAGCCCAGCTCGATCAGGGTCTTCGCCCCGGTCAGCTCGGCGATGTCGCCGGCCCGCCGCGCCAGCACGGACCGCTCGGCCCGGGTCGGGTAGTACTCCGGCAGGCGGGTGATCTCCTCGAACAGCTCGCTGCCCCGGGCGTCGTAGAACCACTTCGGGGGCAGCCACTTCGGCCGCGCGGTCAGCCCCGTACGGACGTCGTCGCGCAGGCTGCGGCCCAGGTCCTGCTCCTCCAGGTAGATCTCCAGCGGTTCCGCGCTCATCGTGCCCCCTTCGTCGGTCGTGTCGTTTCCCACCCGTGCGGGCCGGTCGCCGCTCAGCCGGCGGGCAGGGCGTCGACGCGCGCCCCGGCCGTCGTGGCCATCACCAGCCGCCCGTCCGGCACCGCCTGCCAGCCGGGGTCGTCGTCGTGCGGTTCCGAGGCCAGCAGCACCGCGCCCGGGGCCTGCCGCAGCGACAGCGCGTGGCCGGCGGCGGTGGCCACGACGGTGCGCCCGTCGGTGAGCAGCAGGTTGAGCCGGGACCCGGGGGCCGCCGCGGCGACCCCGGCCACCGTGGCGGCGACCGCCCGCGCCGGGTCCTCGCCGGCCCGCAGCCGGTGCCGCAGCAGGGCCCACAGCAGCGCGGAGTCGGTCGGCGCGTCGAGGGTCAGCAGGTCGCGTACGGGCAGCTGGCCGGCGAGCGCGGCCACCGCGTCGGGCCAGCCGCGCACCACCCCGTTGTGGCTGAACAGCCACGGCCCCTCGGCGAACGGGGCGGCGGCGGTGTCGAGCACCGGCATGCCGACCGTGGCGGACCGGACGGCGGCCAGCACCGCGCCGCTGGTGGTCGCCGCCGCCAGCCCCGGCAGGGTCACGTCGCCCCAGATCGGCGTGCCGCGCCGGTAGCGCACCGGCTCGCCGCCGCCGGGCGGGTACCAGCCGACGCCGAAACCGTCGGCGTTGACGGTCCCGCCGCCGCGCATGTCGCGGGGCGCCCAGGACTGCCGCACCAGGGAGTGCGGCGGGTCGTACAGCAGGGCGCGCAGGCTCACCGGCGGCCCGACGTACGCCAGGTGCCGGCACATCAGGCGGCCCCGGGGTGACCGGCCCTCACCGGCCCGACTCGTCGGGCCGGGCGTCGCGGGCGCAGCGGAAGCCGCTGAAGATCTGCCGCCGGATCGGGTAGTCCCAGTTGCGGAACGTCCCCCGGCAGGCGGCCCGGTCGGTGCCGAAGGAGCCGCCGCGCAGCACCCGATAGTCGTCGCCGAAGAACACCTCCGAATATTCGCGGTAGGGAAACGCGGCGAACCCCGGATAGCCCCGGAACGTGCTGGACGTCCACTCCCACACGTCGCCGACGAGCTGGTGCACGCCCAGCGGCGACGCCCCGGCCGGATACGCGCCCACCGGCGCGGGCCACAGGTGCCGCTGCCCGAGGTTCGCGTGTTCGGCGGTCGGCTCCCCGTCGCCCCACGGGTAGCGGCGGGACCGGCCGGTTGCCGGGTCCCAGCGGGCCGCCTTCTCCCACTCCGCCTCGGTGGGCAGCCGCTTGCCGGCCCACGCCGCGTACGCCTGCGCCTCGTACCAGCACACGTGCACCACCGGCTCGTCGTCGCGCACCGGCGACCATCGGCCGAACCGCTGGTACGCCCAGCCGTCGCCGTCGCGCCGCCAGTGCATCGGGGCGGTCAGCCCGGCCTCGGTGCGGTGCGCCCAGCCCGCCTCGCTCCACCAGCGCGGGTCGTCGTATCCGCCGTCGGCGATGAACTCGCGGTAGCGGCCGTTGGTGACGGGTGCGGCGTCGATGACGTACGCGGGCAGGCGCACCCGGTGCGCGGGACGCTCGTTGTCCAGCGCCCACGGGTCGGTGTCGGTGCCCATGGTGAACTCGCCGGCCGGGACCAGGACCTCGTCGGCCACCCGCACGCGCGGCTGCGGCGGGTCCGGAGCGTGCAGCACCGGCGGGCCGACGCGCAGCTGGTGGGTGGCGAGCATGGTCTCGTCGTGCTGCTGCTCGTGCTGGACGATCATGCCGAAGGCGAACCCGTCGGCGACCAGCGGCCGGTCGGTGAACGGCACCCGGTCGAGCAGGTCGTACACCTTGTCCCGCACGGTGGCCAGGTAGGCGCGGGCCTCGGCGGGCGGCAGCAGCGGCAGCGACGGGCGGTCGCGGCGGGGCTGCTTGAACGCGTCGTACAGGTCGTCGATGTCCCGACGGACGGGCTCGCGCCCGCCGACGTCCCGGACCAGCCAGAGCTCCTCCTGGTTGCCGACGTGGGCGAGGTCCCAGACCAGCGGGGACATGATCGGCGAGTGCTGGCGCATCAGGTCGGCGTCGTCGACGGCCTCGGTGAGCCCGGCGGTCCTGGCGCGGGTGCGCTCCAGCTCGGCGGCGATGCGGGTGCGTAGCTGCTCCGCGCCGAGCTCGTGGATGGTCGTCACCGCGATCCCCTCTCCGCGGCGGCCAGCCGCCGCAGTAGTCCTCGGGTCGTCTCGTCGTGCAGGTCGGCCGGCAGGTCCAGGCGCGGCAGGGCGGCCAGGGCCAGGTCGAGCAGCCCGGCGGCGGCCCGCGCCAGCGCCGGGTCGCCGAGGCCGTGGCGGGCCGCCTCGGGCCACCGGTCGGCGACCGGCATGGCCGTGGCCACCGCCTGGCGCACCGTGGCCGGGTCGGCCAGCAGCGCGGCCAGCACCGCCAGCGGCAGCCGCCAGTGCGGGCCCGGCTGGGCGTCCAGGTAGCGGATCTCCAGGTAGCCGCGGGGACGCACCACCGGGAACAGCGTGCTCAGGTGGTAGTCCAGGTCGTCGGTGGTGGGCGGCCGGGGCAGCGCGCCGGTGAGCCAGTCGCCGAAGGTCACCCCGGGCGGCGGGGTCCAGTCGGTCTCGTCGTCGCGCAGGCAGAGCAGCGGGGCCGCCAGCGCGTACGCCGCCCAGGCCGCCACCGGGTCGGCGTCGGGCTGCTGCGGCGACCACACGGGGCGGGTGCGGGCCGGGTCGATGCCCAGCCAGGCGGCCATCCGGGCGGACGCCCACCCGGTGCGCCGCCCGGCGTGGCGGTCGGCGGTGGCGAACGCGGCGAGCAGCGGCGGGCCGGCCGCGTGGACCGCCGCCCAGCGGGCGGCGACCTGGTCCGGCTCGCCGGCGTCCAGGCAGACCTGGAGCCCGGCGGTGCTGTACATCATGGTCCGGCCGGCGGGGCCGTGCCTGTCGAACACGCACCGCATGGCGCGGTAGCGCGGGGTGTCGACGACCGGCCGGGGCTGCCGCCAGGGGTCGATGCCGGTGTCCCCGAGCATCAGGCCGGCGGCGCGGAGCAGGTCGGTGAGCTGGGCGATGTCGGCGTTCGTGGCGTCGATCAGCGCGGCGACCGAGGATCGCGGCGCGGTGGAGATCTCGAGCTGGCCGCCGGGCTCGACGGTCACGGTGCTGCCGTGCCGGAGCGGTGCGGCGGGGCTGGAGTCGTGGATGGTGGTGGGGCTGTGCGGCCCCAGGGCCGCCCGGAGCCGTTCCCGGTCCACCGGGCGGGCGGGGTCGGCGGCGTCGTGCACGGTCCATTCCAGTTCGACACCGGTGCGGGTCGGTGGACCGGTCTTGAAGCAGATCCTGGCGATGTGCCGGACCGCGTCGTCGACCCCCCGCAGCGGGGTGGTCCGGTCCAGCTCCGGTGACGTCACCACGAGACGATCCCTCCCTCGGCCGGCGCGGAGCAGCGTGACCCTTCCCGGCCCCGGCGTCCGCGATGCGACCATCTTCTGTCTAGCAGACGAATTCCGCTCGCCTTGCCGTAACAGATGTTTCGGGATCAGCCCTGGTCGGCGGTGTCCGGCGTCGGAGCCGGGGTGACCTTCGACGCCGGCCGGCCGGTGTGCGTGGGGCGGGCCGCCGGCCGGTCGCTGGGATCGGCGTCGGGGAGCAGACGTCGGCAGAAGGCGTCGACCTCGGCGGCACCGCCGGCGGCGTCGACCAGGGGCGCGAACCCCGGGGTGGTCAGCGCCTTCGCGCGCTGCGCGGCCGGCTTGGCCAGGTAGGCCCGGCACAGCCCGGGCAGTTGCGCAGCGGCGGGCGGGCGGTCCGCCTCGGGGGTGACGCCGGGCGGCGGCGACGCCGCCCCGGGGGACGCGCTCGGCCCGGCGGCCCCCGGCGTCGCGCCGCCGCCGGGCCGGGCGGAGGGGGCGCTGACCCGGCCGGAGCCGCTGGGGCCCGGGGCGGTGGGTCCGGAGGCGGTGGGGTCGGCCGGGGCGGTGCTCGGGGCGGGCGGGCCCGCGGGCTCGTCGCCGCGGTCCAGGCCGACCGCGGCGACGGCGACACCGGCGGTCGCGGTGGCGGCGACCGCCCCGATCCAGGCGACCGCCCCGATCCCGCGGCGACGCCGCCGGGGCGCGCGCGCCGGGGGCGTCGCCGGTGCGGCACGCGCGGCCCGGAACGCGGCGAGCGCCGCCTCCTCACCGGCGAGTTCACCGGGCCGGGCCGGTGCCGCCGCCGCGGCGAGCAGGTCGGCCAGGGGGTCGCCGGCGGGGCGGCTGTCGTCGTCCGCGCGGCCGTGACGCGCAGAGTCCAGGAGGCGGTCGGACTCCGCCCGGTCGGCGGGCAGGTCCGGCCGGTCGGGCTGCCGGAAGCTCATCGGTTTTCCCTCACGTCAGCCGTCCGCCTGCTCGACGTACGGCGCGCCGGGCGTCGGCCGGCCGGGGCGGGGGCGGGGCGGCGTCGCGGGTGGAGCGGCCTCCGGGGTCAGGTCGTGGCGTTGCAGGAGCGTGGCGAGGCGGCGCAGGCCCCGGTGGGCGGCGGTGCGCACCGCGCCGGCCCGCCGGCCGAGCACCCGTCCGGCGCTCTCGGCGTCCAGGCCGATGACCGCGCGCAGCAGCACCGCCTCGGCCTCGCGGGGCGGAAGGGTGGCGATCAGCGCCAGCGCGGCCTCGGTGCCGAGGGTCTCGCCGGCCCGCTCGGCCGTGTCGGCGTCGCCGGCCAGGTCGCTGAGCGCCTGCACCGGCACCGGCAGCGAGGGCCGGCGACGCTGCCGGCGCAGGTGGTCCATGGCCCGGTTGCGGGCGATGGTGACGGTCCAGGCCCGGAACTCCCCGCCCGTGAAGGTCGGCAGGTCCCGGGAGACCTGCAGCCAGGTCTCCGAGGCCACGTCCTCGGCGTCGACGCCGACCAGCGCGGTCAGGTAGCGCAGCAGGCCGGGCTGGAGGCTGCGGTAGAGGAACCGGAAGGCGTCCTCGTCGCCGGCCTGCGCCGCCGCGACCGCCTCGTTCAGCTCACTCGTCATCGGTACGCCGTCCCCGCCACCCGCCGTCGGTGGGTGGCACGTCGGCCTCGACGCGCACGGCAGCGGCCTGGCCCGGCAGCCGGACCTCCTCCCGCACCCATCAGCCCCCCGCTGACCCTGATCACGCCCGACACCGTACGCGCCCGGACGGCGCGTGCGGTCACCACCCGGCGCGGCCGTCGGCGGGCGTAGCCCCACCCGGGGAGCCTGGCCGGCCCGAGCCGCGCTAACGGTAGGAGCGAGGTGCCGGGCGGGCAAGGCAATGCCTCCGGGAGAAAGAGTGAGAATTATCAAGCGGTTAACGCGGCGAGTCGATGTGACACGGCGCGGGCCGCGGACGCCCCTGTTGGCGCGGGCCGGCTGTGACGTTCGCGACCTCCGCGGTTCGGGCAGGCCACGGTGCCGACACCGGCGACCCGTGACCGCCGGTCGCGGGTCGATCACCGGCCATCCGGGCGGCGCTCCGCCCGGCGGCCCCCGCCGCCCCGCCGGGCGGCCCCCCGCGGCCGGAGCGCGAGAGGTGAGCCGGGCCCGCTCTGGGTACGGTATTGCTGTGTTGTCTTCGGGAGTCGTACTCAGCGGTCGGTACCGCCTGGACGACCGTGTCGCCACCGGCGGCATGGGCGACGTCTGGCGGGCCACGGACCAGGTCCTCGGCCGGCGGGTCGCGGTCAAGGTCCTGCTGCCGGCGCTGGTCTCCGACCCGGACTTCATCGCCCGGTTCCGCGCCGAGGCCCGCATCATGGCCGCCCTGCGACACCCCGGCATCGTGCAGGTCTACGACTGCGGCGAGGACGACCTGCCCACCGGCGGGCGGGCCGACTACCTGGTCATGGAGTTCGTCGAGGGCGAGCCGCTGTCCAAGCGGATCGAGGCGGCGGGGCACCTCGGCGTGGGCGAGACCATGTCGATCGTCGCCCAGGCCGCCCAGGCGCTGCACGCGGCGCACGCCGGCGGCATCGTCCACCGCGACGTCAAGCCGAGCAACCTGCTGGTGCAGGAGGACGGCACCGTCGTCCTGGTCGACTTCGGGGTCGCCCGGTCGACCAACGTCACGAGCATCACCAGCACCAACGCGGTGCCGGGCACTGCGCTCTACATGGCCCCCGAGCAGGCGGCGGGCCGCCCGGTCTCCGGTGCCACCGACATCTACGCCCTCGGCGCGGTGGCCTACTGCTGCCTGACCGGCGGGCCGCCGTTCACCGGCGACAACCCCCTCCAGGTCGCCGTGCGGCACCTGGACGACGAGCCGCCGGAGCTGCCGGCCGCCATCCCCGGGCCGGTGCGGGAGCTGGTGTCCCGCGCCCTGGCCAAGGACCCGGCGGCGCGCTACCCCACCGGCGCGGCGATGGCGGAGGCCGCGCGGGCCACCATCGCCGACAGCTCCGCGCCCACCAGCACCGTGCCGGTGTCGCCGCGCACGCCGGTCGGCGCCGGGGACGGGCTGGACAGCACCCGGGACGACCTGCCGCCGGTGCGGCGGACGGCCACGCCGGTGCGCACCCTGGTCGGCCGCACCGGCCGGCGCGGCACCCTCGTCGGCGCGCTCGCGGCGGTGGCGGTCGCGGGGATCGCGCTGGCCGCGGCGCTCGGCGCCGCGACGAACGCGGAGGCCCCCGCCACGAACTACGGGCCGACCGCCCCGGCCGCCGACCCGACGCCGGGCTCCGACGACTCGGCCGCCACCGAGCAGGCCCCGGTCGACCCGGACCGCACGTTCCGGCCGGGCGGGGGCCGCCCCTCGGCGTCGGCCACCGCGACGCCGACCCCGGACCCGAGCGAGTCGCCCGCGCCGGATCCGACGGGGCCGCCGCCGACCAAGCCCGCCGACCCGCCGCCCACCACCAGCGCGCCGGTCGACCCGCCGCCCACCACGGCCAGCACCCCCGCCGACCCGCCGCCCACCACCGCCAGCACCCCGGCCGACCCGCCGGTCCAGGGAGGCTGACCGGCACCGACCCGGTCCGACGGGTCAGGCGGAGGTGGGCCTCGCGCGTCCCACCTGACCCAAATCGGACTTAAAACCCATAAGCTCACTTACGCTGACGATGAGGTACGTTCCGTCGTCTGCCCCGGGAGCCATGGGTGAGCGCTGAGAAGTTGGTCGTCATCGGCCAGGGATACGTGGGCCTGCCGCTGGCCATGCGCGCCGTCGAGGCGGGCATGGCCGTCGTCGGCCTCGACGTCAACGCCGACCGGGTCAAGCGCCTCGCCTCGGGCGAGTCCTTCGTCGAGGACATCCCCGCCGACCGGCTCGGCCGGGCGCTGGGCAGCGGAAGGTACCGCCCGAGCACCGAGTACGCCGACGCCGAGGGCTTCGACATCTGCGTCATCACCGTGCCCACCCCACTGCGGGACGGCGTGCCCGACCTGAGCTACGTCGAGCAGGCCGGCGGCGGCATCGGGCCGTACCTGCGGCCGGGCTGCGCGGTGATCCTGGAGTCGACCACCTACCCCGGCACCACCGAGGAGCTGCTCCGGCCGCTGCTGGAGTCGGCCAGCGGGCTGACCGCCCCCGGCGACTTCCACCTCGGCTACAGCCCGGAACGGATCGACCCCGGCAACCCGGTGTGGAAGCTGGAGAACACGCCGAAGGTGGTCTCCGGCGTCGACGCGGCCTCCCGGGAGCGGGTCGACGCGTTCTACCGGCGGCTGGTCGAGCGGACGGTGCCGGTGGACTCCACCCGGGTCGCCGAGCTGACCAAGCTGATCGAGAACACCTTCCGCCAGGTCAACATCGCGCTCATCAACGAGCTGACGATGCTCAGCCACCACCTCGACATCGACGTGTGGCAGGCCATCGAGGCCGCCGAGACCAAGCCGTTCGGGTTCATGCCGTTCCGCCCGGGCCCCGGCGTCGGCGGGCACTGCCTGCCGATCGACCCGTGCTACCTGTCGTGGCAGGTCAAGCGCCGGCTGGGCCGGCAGTTCCGGTTCATCGAGCTGGCCAACGACGTCAACCACGAGATGCCCGAGCACGTCACCCAGCGGATCATGAACGGGCTCAACCGGGCCGGCCGGGCGGTCAGCGGGGCTCGGCTGCTGCTGCTCGGGCTGGCGTACAAGCCGAACACCGGCGACATGCGGGACTCCCCCGCCGTCGACGTGGCCCGCCGCCTCCAGGCCCTCGGCGCCGAGGTCCGGGCGGTCGAGCCGTACGCCGAGCCGCACCACCTGCCCGGCGGCGTGGTCGTGGTCGGCCTGACCGAGCGCGAGGTCCGCGAGGCCGACGCCGTGGTGGTGGTGACCGACCACGACTGCCTCGACTACGACCTGGTGGTGCGGCACGCCCGGTACGTCTTCGACACCCGCAACCGCTGCCACGGCCCGACGGTCGAGCGCCTCTGACGCTCAGTCGCCGAGGGACGCGACGATCGGGCGGGCCAGGGCGCGGCGGGCCGGCAGCACCGACGCCGCCAGCGCGGCCAGCGCCGCCACCGCGACGATCAGCCCGAGCCGTCCCCACGGCAGCACCAACGTGAACTCGCCGCTGAGCCGGGTGACCACCGCCATCGCGCCCGCGCCGACGCCGACGCCGAGGCCGACCCCGAGGACCGCGCCGACCAGCGCCATCAGCGCCGCCTCCACGGCGAGCATCGCCCGCATCCGGCCCCGGGTCAGCCCGACGGCGCGCAGCACCGCGTTCTCCCGGGTGCGCTCCACCACCGACAGGCTCAGCGTGTTGGCGACGCCGACCAGGGAGATGACCACGGCCAGGCCGAGCAGGGCGACGACGAACGCCAGCACCATGTCGACCGTGTTGGTGAGCGACTTCTTGTACGTCGCCTGGTCCACCAGGTTCGCCGTCGGGTAGCGGGCCACCACCGACTCGACGACCTCGCGGGCCCGCTCGGCGCTCACCCCGGCGGCCGGGTCGATTTCGGCGAGGTGGCCGCGCACGGCCGGGAAGAGGCGGGAGAAGTCGGCGTCGACCACGTCGACCACGTGCCCGGCCGGCACGGAGCCGCCGGCCAGCGCCGGCCCGTCGACGGCGACGACGGCCGCCACGGTGAACGGCCGTCCGGCCAGGGTGACGGTGTCGCCGACCGACCAGCCCCGCGCCCGGGCCAGTTCCCGGTGCACCAGCACCCGGCCCGGCCCGAGCCGGCCCGCGTCACCGGCGTCCACGGCCATCAGGGTGCGCCCGACCAGCGCCGGGTGGGCGGTCCGCAGCTCGACCCCGTCGCTGACCCGGCCGCGCAGCTCGTGCACGACGCCCAGCTCGGGGCGGGCGGCCAACTCGTCGACCAGCGGCCCGGGCAGTTTCCCGCCCACGCCGACGACCACGACATCGAAGCCGATCTCCCGGTCCACGGCCCGCTCGATGCTGGCCTTGGCGCTGCCCGCGCCCACCACGAACGCCGACACCAGGCCGATGCCGATGACCAGCGCGGTGGCGGTCGCGGCGATCCGGCGCGGGTTGCGCACGGCGTTCGCCACCGCCAGGCCGGCGGTCGCCCCGATCAGCCGGCGCGCGGGGACGCCCAGCAGGCGCACCAGCGCCGGCACCAGCACCGGCCCGAACAGCACGATGCCGAAGAACGCCAGCACCCCGCCGGCCGCGACCAGCGGAAGCTGGCCGACGGCCCCGGCCGCACCCAGCGCCGCCGCCCCGGCGGCGAGGACCAGCGCGCCCGCGGCCAGCCGCACCCGGCCGGCCCGGCGGGTGGGCTGCACCGCCGCGTCGGTGAGCGCGGCCACCGGCGCGACGCGGGTGCCCTGCCAGGCGGGCACGGCGGCGGAGGCCACGGTGAGGACGACGCCCAGCAGCAGGCAGAGCAGCACGGTCGAGGCCGTGACGGCGATCCCGTTGCCGGCCATCGGCACGTCGAACGCGGACAACAGGGCGTCCAGGCCGACCGCCACGCCCGCGCCGGCCGCCACCCCGAGCGCCGAGGCGGCCAGCCCGGTCACCGCCGCCTCCAGCAGCGTCGCCCGCAGCACCTGCCCCCGGGTCGCCCCGACCAGCCGCAGCAGCGCGGTGCGTCGGGTGCGCTGGGCGAGCACGATGGCGAAGGTGTTGGCGATGACGAACCCGGCCACCACCACGGCCACCGCCGCGAAGGTGAGCAGCAGCAGGTTGAACTGCCTCAGGTCGCGGACCGCGTCGTCGACGGCGGCGTCGAGGACCGCCTGGCGGTCCTGCACCGTCACGCCGCCGCCGGCCACCGCCGCCACCCGCACGGCCAGCTCCGCGGCCGGCACGCCCGGCGCGGCGGCCACCATGATCCGCCCGTAGCCCTCCTGCTGCGTCACGGCCAGGGCGTCGGGCCCGGCCAGGCCGATGAACGGCCCGCCGACGTCCCGGGCGGTGCCGGCCACGTCGACCGTGCCGACCAGGGTGTACGCGCGGGCCGCGCCCCCGCTGCCGCCCACGCGCACCGGCCCGCCGAGGACGAACCCCTCCTCGGCGACGGTCGGCGCGTCGAGGACCACCTCGCCGGTGCGCTGCGGCAGCCGCCCGGCCACCACGTCGTACGACTGGAGGGCCGTCTCGGTGGGGATCGCGGCGACGACGGCGTAGCCGAGGACGGGCCGGCCGTCGGTGCCGACGACCCCGGCGGTGCCGGTCAGCTCCCCGGCGGCGGCGCGCACCCCGTCGACCGCGCGCAACCGCTCCACGAGGGCGGGCGGGATCGGGTCCTCTCCGGCGTTCACGGCGACGTCGGTGTGCCGGTCGAAGACGCCGGCCCGCTCGTACGCGCCACGCTTCATCCCGTCGGTGAGGATCAGGGTGCCGGCGACGAACGCGACGCCGAGCACCACGGCCAGTGCCGACAGCAGCAGCCGCAGCGCGTCGGCGCGCATGGTGCGCAGGGTCAGCCCGGTCACCGCCGGCCCCCCGTCGCCACGCCGGCCGGGGCCGGGTCGAGGTGGGCGAGGGCGTCGAGGACGCCCTCCGCGGTCGGCGCGGCCAGCTCGCGGACCAGCCGGCCGTCGGCGAGGAAGACCACCCGGTCGGCGTGGCCCGCGGCGGTCGGGTCGTGGGTCACCATCACGACGGTCTGGCCGAGGGTGTCGACGGCCTCGCGCAGCAGCCGCAGCACCTCCGCCCCCGAGCGGGAGTCGAGGTTGCCGGTGGGCTCGTCGGCGAAGATCACCCACGGTTTGGTGATCAGGGCGCGGGCGACGGCGACGCGCTGCTGCTGGCCGCCGGAAAGCTCGGCGGGCCGGTGCCGCAGCCGGTCGGTCAGCCCGACGGCGGCGACGACCTGGCGCAGCCAGGCCGGGTCGGGGCGGCGGCCGGCGATGGCCAGCGGCAGCACGACGTTCTCCTCGGCGGTCAGCGCGGGCAGCAGGTTGAACTTCTGGAAGACGAAGCCGATCCGGTCGCGGCGCAGCAGGGTGAGCCGCCGGTCGTCGAGGCCGCCGACGTCGGCGTCGCCGATGCGTACGGTGCCGGCGGTGGGCCGGTCGAGGCCGGCGAGGCAGTGCATGAGCGTGGACTTGCCGGAGCCGGACGGACCCATGATGGCGGTGAACCGGCCGGCGGCGAAGTCGACGTCGACGCCGTCGAGGGCGACGACCCGCGCCTGGCCGACGCCGTACTCCTTGCGCAGGCCGCGGGCGGTGACCGCGACGCCGGCGGCGGCGAACGCGGGAGGTGGTACGGACACGTTGGTGCTCCCCGTGCAGGAAGTGGTTGCGGACACCGTCGACGCTATGGGCGACGCCGGCCCGCCGCGTCCACCCGTGCGCCCGACCCGCCTGCGCCCGGAGGCGTCCCCGCGGCCCGGCCCTGTACGACCTGGGGCGTACCCGCCGTCAGCCGCCGGGGGTGACCAGGCCGCTCTCGTACGCCAGCACCACCGCCTGCACCCGGTCGCGCAGCCGCAGCTTGGCCAGGATCCGCCCCACGTGGGTCTTCACGGTCGCCTCGGCGACGTGCACCCGGGCAGCGATCTCGGCGTTGGACAGGCCCTGCGCCACCAGCAGCAGGATCTCGCGTTCCCGCTCGGTGAGCTGGGCCAGCCGGGGGTCGGCGGCAGGGCCGGGGCCGAGCTGGCCGGCGAACCGGTCCAGCAGCCGCCGGGTGATCGACGGGGCCACCACGGAGTCGCCCTCGGCGACCACCCGGATCGCGGCCAGCAGCTCCTCCGGCGGCACGTTCTTCAGCAGGAAGCCGCTCGCCCCGGCCTGGAGGGCGGCGAACGCGTCGGCCTCGGTGTCGAAGGTGGTGAGCACCAGCACCCGGGGCCGGTCGCCGGGCCGGTCGGCGCAGATCCGCCGGGTGGCCTCCACCCCGTCCATGGTGGGCATCCGGATGTCCATGACCACCACGTCGGCCTCGACGCGGTCGAGCACCCGCAGCGCGTCCGCCCCGTCGATGGCCTCCCCGACGACGGCCAGGTCGGGCTGGGAGCCCAGCACCATCCGGAACCCCGCGCGCACCAGCGCCTGGTCGTCCACGATCACCACGCGGACCGTCATGCCGCCACCTCCGTCCCGGTGCTCGACGGTAGCGGCAGCCGCGCCTCGACCTGCCACCCCCCGGCCAACGTCGGGCCGGCGGTGAGGCTGCCGTCGTACACGGTCACCCGCTCGCGCATGCCGACCAGGCCGTGACCGCCGGACGGCGCGGGGCGGACCACCGGCCGGCCGCGCCCGTCGTCGACGGCCCGGACGACGACGGCGTCGGCGGTGTGGGTCAGGTTCAGCGTGACGGTCGCGCCGACGCCGGCGTGCTTGAGGGCGTTGGTGAGCGCCTCCTGCACCACCCGGTAGACGGTCAGCTCCAGGCCGGGCGGCAGGGCCGGCGGCTCGCCGGTGACCGTCGCGTCGACGCGCAGCCCGGCGGCGCGGAACCGGTCCAGCAGCTCG
The DNA here is from genome assembly GCF_042889525.1 of Micromonospora sp. NPDC002575. NCBI lineage: Bacteria > Bacillati > Actinomycetota > Actinomycetes > Micromonosporales > Micromonosporaceae > Micromonospora > Micromonospora sp. NPDC002575. The sequence goes on from NZ_JBIARA010000002.1 coordinate 182,511, forward strand.
GGCAGCTCCACCAGGGCCGGCCGGCGGTGCGTCGGCTCCGCCGCCAGCGCCGGGGCCGCCACGCCGTCCGGCTCGGGGGTGCTCGTCTCCCGCAGCACCCCCACCAGGCGGCGCATCTCCTCCAGCGCCTGCCGGCCGGTGTCGGCGACCACCCGCACCGCCTCCCGGGCGGTCTGCGGGTCCCGGTCGAACAGGTAGCGGGCCCCGTCGGCCTGCACGATCATCACGGCCATGCTGTGCGCCACCACGTCGTGCAGCTCGCGGGCGATGCGGGTGCGTTCCTCGGCCACGGCCGCGCGGGCCTCGGCCTCCCGCTCCCGCTCCAGGGTCGCGGCGCGCTCCTCCAGGCTGAGCACGTAGAGCCGGCGGGTGCGCACGTTCAGCCCCATCAGCCAGACCGCGCCGGTCATCAACGCGAACCAGATCGCCGAGGCCCACCAGGCGACGGCCGCCTCGATCTGGAGCGCGGCGAGCACCACGCCGACGGCGGCGACGACGCCGGCGAACACGCCGTCGCGCAGCCTCTCGGCGTACTTCACCACGCTGTAGAGGGCGATCAGCACGGCCACGTCGAAGGCCAACGGGCCCCACCCGGCGACCACCTGAACCCCGGCGAGCACGGCGACCGCCGCCCCCACCGCCGAGGGGTGGGCGCGCCGGAACAGCAGGACGGCGGCCATCGCCGCCCCGACGCCGGTGGCCCACCAGCCGCCGGGCTGGTGGACCGCCCCGGCCAGGCCGACCAGGACGACGAAGCCGGAGACCGCCACGTCGAAGGCCACGCTGCGCAGCGGCCGGCCGAACAGGATCCGCCTCACGGTCACCGAGCGTACGGGGCGCGGCAGCCGGCGGGGGGCCAAGGTGTACAGGAGTCGCCTGCGCCGCCGTTGATACCTCGCGGGCCACATTTCTCAGACTCACGTTCCGCCGTATCCGGGAATTGCCACCTCCCCGGCAAATGCGGACGCCCTTTGAGCAATCGTCAATCTCGGCCGTTCCATTTACGGCAGCCACTGCAATACAGTTGTCGAGCCGGGTCGCCGGAGCAATTCTTCGCCACTCGACCCACCATCACCACCGAAGGAGAATCAGCACATGAGAATCGCGCTGGCACGTCCACGCCCGCGGCGCACGGCCCGACTGCTGTTCGGCGCCCTGCTGACCGCCGCGCTGGCGTTCTCGGTGAGCGGCACCGCCACGGCGGCGATCGACAAGGGCGACTTCACCGCGAACGCCCGCACCGACGTCTACATCAAGGACATCGCGTCCGACACCGGGCTCGAGCCGCACGGGGCCATCTACTCGTCGTTCTTCAACAGCCCCGACATCAAGATCTGCCCGACCGCGGTCGAGTGCGCGTCGCACACGAACCCGGTCGTCGGGTCGACGAGCTACATTTTCGTGAACCTGCGCAACAATGGCCCGTACGGTTCCGGAATCAGCAACGGCACGCTGCGGGCGTACTACACGACCTCCGGCGGCGCGGCGAACTGGCCGATGAACTGGACGCCGATCGGCTCCAAGACGCTGCCCGTCGCGCCCGGCGTCACCACGACGTCGATCGCCTGGCCCAACGTGCCCTCCATCGGGCACTTCTGCCTGCTGCTGCGCTGGGAGTCGGCGACCGACCCGATGCTGTTCGAGGGCACCTCGACCTCCATCAACACGCAGTACAACAACAACATCGCCTGGAAGAACGCCAACACCGTCCCGGCGGGCGGCAGTGGCGTGATCAGCGACCGCCCGTTCGCCATGGCGAACGCCCTGGCCGAGCCGGCCCCGTTCGACCTCGCGTTCCGGCCGCTCGGCGAGCCGGCCCCCGGCGTCAAGATCGTCGCCGACCTCGGGCCGGAGCTGTTCGAGCGCTGGCGGGCCGCCGGCGGTCAGGGTGAGGGCATCCAGGTCGTCGGCCGCAGCGCCGTGCAGGTCGTCGACCCGAACAAGGCGCAGATCAAGGGCCTGCTGATCAAGCCGGAGGAGCGGCCGGTGGTCAAGCTCAGCTTCACGACCAGCCAGGCGCTCCAAAAGGCGTACACCCTCCAGGTCGTCCAGGTCGGCCCGGCGAGCAAGCTCGGTGAGAGCTTCGACGTCGGCGGGGTGGACTACACCTTCGAGCCGCGCAAGGGCTGACGGGGGGGCCGGCGGCCGGGGGGCCGGGATCCCCTCCGGTCCGCCGGCCGCACCGGCACGACCGGCTGACCGCCGCCACGAGCGATCGTGGCGGCGGTCAGCCGCGCCGGGGACACGGGGAGCCGCAATCCGATTCGCTTTATCGATGCAAGTGAATATTCACATCTCGCTGTTGACCCTGCCGCGCAGGACGTGGGATACCTCATTCCGCCAGCGAACACGAAGGAGCAAGCGATGAATATCCAGCTCTCCCGGCCCCACAGAACGAGGCGGCTGCTGACCGGCGCGGCGCTGTTGGCGATGACTTTGGCGATCATGCCCACGATTGCGTCGGCGGCGATTCCGCACTCCGGCACTGGCCAGATCAACGCCTGCTACACGGTCACTTCTGGCGCGCTGCGCGTGATCGACAGCGAGGCTGGCCAGGCGTGCGACTCGACCGAGCGAGCGTTGAGCTGGCCGTCGGCGGGCACTGCGGCGACGCAGTACCAGACATCCTCGCCGGTTTCCCTGGCGGCGGGCGCTGGCGGGCTCACCACGGTCCTGCCAGGACCGGTGCTGCCGGCCGGCCACTACGACGTCACCATGGGGACCATGCTCAACAACCCCACTTCCCAAGCGGACACCCTGAGATGTGGCCTCTATAACGGTGCCGGCGGGTTGCTGAGGGGAGATGCCGTTTCCATTCCCGTTGGCTACAGCGAAAGCACCAGCATCACCGCCCTGGTCACGCTGACCGCTTCGGACCGGATCAACGTGCAGTGCCTGCATGACCTCACCACGCCGTCCACTGGGCCTCGGCTCCAAGTCTATTATGCCAACGTTGTGGTGCGGAAAATTGCACAGCGCTTCTAGCAGCGATTGACTGGGTCGGGACGGCCGGTGGCAGCGGGGGCAGAATCCCAGCCAGGTTGCGAATGAGCAACTGGTGGTCGGTGGCGGAGTTCGGGGCAGGTCCCGTGGCAGGTACGCCCACGGGCAGCCGGTCCGCCTGACCTAGGGCGGGGTCACCGGGAGGCGGTACGCCCGCTCGGTGCCCGCGGCCGTGCGCAGGTGGATCTCGCCGGTGCGCAGCCCGTAGGTCACCGACCAGCGGGTGTGGCCCTGCCGCACGTCGTTGAGCAGCTCCAGCGCCGCCCGGTCGTCGACCACGCCGCCGGCCTTCGTCAGGGCGGCGGCGAGCACGCCGTAGCGGTGGTCGGCGCGCCGGCGTTCTTCGGGTACGCCGACCACGGGCACGTTGGTCAGCGCCTGCCAGCCGCCCCGCCCCTTCTCGACCCGCATCGCGCCGTCGACGAACTCGACCACGGCCGAGGCCCCGGTGGCGTCGGCGAGCAGGTAGTGCAGCGGGGGCCCGCCGTCGAAGTCGAGGTTGTGCCGGCCGAAGACGGCGACCGCCTCGTCGACCGTGGCGGCCTGGTCGAGCACCAGCCGCAGGATGCGTACCGAACCGACCGTGGGTTTGCCCGGCTCGGCGCGGGCGGTGGCCCCGTCGTCGGCGGCCAGCCCGACGGCCAGGCCACGCTCGTTCATCCCGTCGAACGGCAGCAGCGGCGCGTTGAGCAGCCGGCGGTCGCCGGTGGGGTCGGCGTCGACGCCGAGGTAGGACATGTCCACCAGGGAGACCGTGGCGTACCCGTCCGGCGGGTCGGTACGCAGCACCAGGGCCGGGTTGGCGTCCCAGTCGAAGTTGCGGGCGAACAGGGGGCGGCTCGGGTCGCCGGAGGCGGCGAAGAGGGAGCAGCCGAACGGGCTGGGCGGCGCGGCGTCGGTGCCGACGGTCGGGTCGTAGTCGCCGACGTAGGTCATCTCCCACATCGGCAGGTCGTCGACCCGGCGCAGGCTGGCCAGGGTCCGGTCGGCCTGCGCCGGGTCCTGCCGGGACGCGGTGGGCGTGCCGGCCGGCGTCGTGGTCGGGACGGCGGCGGTCTCGGCAGCGGAGCAGGCGGTGGCGGCGAGCAGCAGGGCCAGTCCGGCCCCCAGGAAGGTCCTACGCATGATGGCTGAACGCTAGGTCAGCCATCGAACGTTGTCCACCACGGTCCGGGGGCCGGCGTCCCTGTTCGCCGCACGACGGCGGGAGGGCCCGGTCACAACAGCGGGAGGGCCCGGTCACAGCGGCGTGGCGGACCTTCGGGGTGGCCCGCCGGCCGTGCGAGGATCAGCCGCCGTGGACCCTGACGGCGAGCCGACGGCGCACACCGGCGGCGGGCCGGCCGCGCCGGCCCGCCGCGCCCCGCGCGGTCCGCTGGGGCGGCTGCGCCGGCTGCACCCGCTCGACCGGGTGGCGCTGGCCCTGGCCCTGGTCGGGGCGGCCTGCGCGCTGACCGGCCTGCTGCCACGCGCCGAGACCGCGGCCACCCTGGGGCGCATCCTGCCGCTGCTGCTGTTCCTCGGCACGGTGGTGGTGCTGGCCGAGCTGACGGCGGTGGCCGGCGTGTTCGACGTGCTGGCCGGGCGGCTGGCCCGCGCCGCCCGGGGCAGCTACCCGGCGCTGTTCGTGCTCTGCGTCGGCTTCGCCTCCGCCACCACGATCGCGCTCAACCTCGACACCACGGCGGTGCTGCTCACGCCGGTGATGCTGGCGCTGGCGCGCCGGCTGGGCATGCCGCCGTTGCCGCTGGCGCTGACCACGGTGTGGCTGGCGAACACGGCCAGCCTGCTGCTGCCGGTGTCGAACCTGACCAACCTGCTGGCCGCCGACCGGGTCGGCCTCGACCCGCTGTCGTACGCGGCGCGGATGGCGCTGCCGCAGGCCGCCACGATCGCGGCCACGATGGCGCTGCTCTGGTTCGGCTACTGGCGTCGGGGGCGGCGCGGGGTCGACCGGTTCGCCGTGCCCGGGCCGCACGTGCCCGCCGATCGGGTCCTGTACCGGATCGCGCTCGTCGGTTGCCTGCTCCTCGTGGCCGGGATCCTCGCCGGGGTGGAGGTGGGGGTCGCCTCCGCGGCGGCCGCCGGGCTCGTGCTTGTCGGCTTCGTCGCCCGGAACCGCGGCGCGCTGCGCCCGGCGCTGGTGCCGTGGCGGCTGCTGGTCTTCGTCACCGGGCTGTTCCTGGTGGTGCAGACCCTCGGCCGGTACGGGCTGGACGACCTCGTCGGCGTGCTGCTCGGCCCGGACGGCGGGACGCTCGGCGCGCTGCGGGCCGGCGGCACGGGCGCGCTGCTGTCCAACGTCGTGAACAACCTGCCCGCGTACGTGGCGGGCGAGGCGGTGCTCCCGCCCGGCGACGCGACGCGGCTGCTGGCCCTGCTGATCGGCACGAACGCCGGCCCGCTGGTCACGCCGTGGGCGTCGCTGGCCACCCTGCTGTGGTACGAGCGCTGCCGGGCCGCCGGGGTGGTCGTGCCGCTGGGCCGGTTCCTGGCCGCCGGCGCCCTGCTCGCCGTGGCCGCCACGGCCGCCGGCGTGGGCGCGCTGCTGCTCACCTCCTGACCGGGGGCGGCCCACGCCGCGCCGCTCATCGGCTGAGCCGGGTACGACCCCACCCGCCGGGTCAGCGCGCCGGGATGCGGGCGAGTTGCGCCTCGATCGCCTGCGGCGTCAACGCGGGACGGCCGCCGGGGTGACCGACGGTGGCCCCGGCCGCCGCGACGGAGTACCGGGCGATCCGCTCGTGGGGGTCGCCGCGCAGCAGGCCGACGGTGAGCGCGGCGACGAAGGCGTCGCCGGCCCCGGTGGTGTCCACGGTGCGGGTGTCGCTCAGCGGCACGAACAGCTCGCCGCCGGGCCAGGCGAACGCGTTGCCCTCGCCCGACACCTCCACGGCGACCAGCGCCGGTCCCCGGTCGCGCAGCTCGCGGGCGGCGCGCAGCCCGGCCTCGGCGTCCTTCGGCGGGTCGCCGACGACCAGCCCCGCCTCCCTGGCGTCGGCGCGCAGCACGTCGGCGAGGGCGAGCAGTTCGTCGTCGCCGGTCGCGCCGTCGAGGACCACGAGCCGGTCCGCCTCCCGGCCGATCCGGGCCGCCGCGAGCGCCGCGGCCGGGGGCTGCTGGAGCTGGACGAGCACCGCGCGGGCGGCGCGCAGGGCGTCGGCCGCGCCGGCCACGTCGGCCTCGGTGAGCAGGGTCGCCTCGGGCAGGTCCTGCACGTAGCGCCAGCGGGCCCGGGCGTCGACCAGGTCGACGATGAGGCCGGTGGGGGTGCCGGGGCGGCGCAGCACCGGGCCGACGTCGACGCCGTCGGCGCGGGCCCGGGCCAGCAGCCGGTCGGCGACCGCGCCACCTGCCCGACCACGATCGCATCCGGTTGCGCCATGGCCGGTGCTGTACCCAGCTCGCCCCGAGCCACGCCGGGCGGGCGTCGCCGTCGCGAACGGCCCCGGACGGGGCCGGCGGACGGGCTCAGCAGGGGCTCTCGACGAAGGTCGGGTAGCCGGAGCGGACGCCCCAGGTGTAGACCGTGCCGGAGCAGCTCTCGTACTTCTCCCCCAGCACGGTGGTGTGGCTGGAGTCGGAGTAGTAGGTGGTCACGCACTCGTGGTCGATCCGGCAGGCGCGGGCCTGCGCGGGCGAGCCGGGCAGGACGAGCACGGAGGCGCCCACCAGGGCGGCGGTCAGGAGCACGCGGCGGATCACGGGAGTCCCCTTCCGGCGACGGGTGGGGCGTCACGCCCGGGTGACTCGTCGTCCCACCGGCCGCCTGTGTATCGATCAACGTAGTGGTCCACGGTGGACCGGGCAACGGTGGTAGGGGTGGGGCCGTCAGCCGACCGGGGTCCGGCGGGTGGCGCGCGGGCCGACCAGCCGGCGGACCACCGGCGCCGCGTTCCACTTCGCCGCGCCGACCAGGTCCCGGGCGTGTTCCAGCACCGTGTAGTCCGGCCTGGCCTGCCCGTCGGCGATGGCCCGGTCCAGGTCGTTGCCGCAGCGGGTGAGCACGCTGTCGAAGTCCCGGCGCACCGGGTCGAGCAGATGGTAGCCGAAGGAACGGTGCAGCCGGGCGAAGAGCGGCTTGTAGAGCCGGGCCCGCTCGTGCAGCCCCGACGAGTACGACATCGGGTTCTTCGGCCGCCGCCGCACGTAGTCGGGCAGCACGTCGGCGAACGCCCGGCGGACGATCCACTTCTCCTGGCCCTCGCGCAGCTTCAGCCCCAGCGGCAACCGCATCGCCAGCTCCACCACGCTCAGGTCGAGGAACGGCACCCGCGCCTCCACCCCGTGGGCCATGCTGGCGCGGTCCACCCGCTGCAACTCCGTACGACACAGGTTGCGGATCTTGTGCAGGAACAGCCGGCGGGACCGCTCGGGGCCGACCCGGTGGTACATGGGATAGCCGCCGAACAGCTCGTCGGAGCCGTCGCCGGTGAGCACGACCTTGACGCCCAGGTCGCGCAGCCGCCGGAAGATCGGCACCGAGACCACGGCGTTGATGATGTCGCCGTACTCGGTCAGCTCGGAGATCCGGATGGCCTCGCGCACGTCGGCGAGCCGGATGTCGCGCGGACGCAGCTCGATCACCTCGTGCGGCACCCCGAGGTCGGCGGCGAGCCGCCGGGCGTACGCCACGTCGGGGCTGCCCGGCGCTCCCACGGTCACCGCCACGCAGTCGGGGTGCAGCTCGTGGGTGTGCAGCAGGGCGAGCGAGCTGTCCAGCCCACCCGAGAGCACCACGCCGACGGTGAGGTCGGTGTCCAGCCGCATCCGGATGCTGTCGGTGAGGGCGGCCCGGACGAGCAGGGCGGCCTCGTCCGGGTCGTCCACCACGGGCAGCCCGTCGCCGAGGGTGAGCAGGTCGACGTACGGGCGCAGCCGGACGTGGCCGCCCGGCTCGGCCCAGCCGTGGTGCCCCGGTGGCACCTCGGCGACCGGGGCGCCGTGCCCCACCAGGGCCTTGACCTCGCTGGCCAGGTGCAGGCAGCCCGGCACCCGGGACCAGTACAGCGGCTTCACCCCGAGCGGGTCGCGGGCCAGGTAGGCCCGGCCGGTGGCCCGCTCGACCACGACGAAGGCGTACTCGCCGCGCAGCCGCCGCACCGCGTCGTCGCCCCAGCGTTCGAAGGCGGCGAGCACGACCTCCGTGTCGCTCTCGCTGCGGAACACGTGCCCCAGGCGGGTCAGCTCGGCGCGCAGCTCCCGGTGGTTGAAGACCTCGCCGTTGTAGCAGAGCAGGAGGCGCTCGTCGGCGGAGACCCAGGGCTGCGCGGCCCGTTCCCGGTCGACGATCCGCAGCCGGCGCGTGCCGGCGAGCAGGCCCGCCTCCCGACGGGTCTCGGTCACCTCGCCGCGCGGAGCGAGGACGGCCAGCATCCGCCGGAAGGTGGCCGGATCGGCCTCGGGTCCGAGGCTCAGGGCGATGCCGCACACGGCTCAGACCCCCATCTCGGCCTCGTACGCGCGGCGAAACCGCGCCCGGGCGGCGGGCGCGAGGCACAGGTGCCAGGCCTGCCCCTCGTCGACCACGTTGACCTCCCCGGCCTGCTGGCGGGCCAGCAGCAGGCCGGCCAGCACGTCCCGGGCGCCGAACCGCTGGAACCAGGTCATCTCCACGTCGACGGCGTAGCCGAGGCAGTGGCCGCTGGGCACCATCGCGGCGTAGCCGAGGCGGCGCAGCCGGTGCTGGTGCTCGGCGCTGCGCACCAGGCTGGTCACCCACAGCGGCGGGGTGCCGGGCGGGGCGCTGCGGGCGAACTCGCGGCCGATGTCGTTGAGCAGGCCGATCACCTCGCGCCGGGCCCGGCGGAACTTCACGCCGGCGGTGTGCGGCCGGGCGGCGGGGAGCAGCCGGCGGCAGACGGCCCGCACGCCCCGGCCGACGAGGGTGGCGGGCTGCTCCTGGTAGCGGAACCGGAGCAGGTCGCGGCGGCGCAGCCACTCCAGGTCGACCAGGTCGCCGCTGGCGTGGACCTGAGCGTCGGTCATGAAGGTGGTGGCGTCGCGCCACCACATCACGTCGATGCGGGAGAGCAGGTAGATCCGGACGAGGGCGGCCAGGTCAGCCGCGGAGCTGCGCGCGTTGGGCTGGTAGCGGGCCATCTCCAGCAGCAGCGTCTCCCGGGCGCCGACGAGGCCCTGGCCGGTGGCGTCGAGCACCGCGGCGATCGCCGGCTCGCGCAGCCGCTCGTCGAGCAGCACCTGGCGGGCCCCCGCCGAGTCCGGGTCGGCCAACGCGCCGATCTCGACGAGCAGGTCCGCCACGGCGGCCCGGTAGGCGTCGAGGTCGGGCGTCGGCGGGGCCGGGCGGGGAGCGACGCCCCGCGGCACGCGCCGCGCCGGGGCGGCGGACGCGACGGAGGTGCCGGGCTGCTGGCCGGGGCTTCGGCTGGGCACTCGCATGGTCGGGTCCTCTCTCTCCCGGTACGACACGGCACGGTTGCCGTCAAAAGCACCGTAACCACGAGTAGCCGGGACAGGGCGAACATTGTTCCCATTTCCCCCGGATGCGCGCCGAGGCGTCAGCGCCTTCACGCCGGCTGCGTGGTGGTGACGCGCCGGGTGGAGCAGGACGGCCGGGGTGGGTGCGGCACCCCGGCCGTCCGCCCGGGCCTCGATTCCGATCGGAAGAGGCCCCCGACCAGTTTCGCCGAACGTCGTCGATCCCGCAGCCCCCTTCACCCACTGCACACAGGAAGTGCGGGATCGGCGACGGACCCGGATCAGGCCGGCGGGGCCGGCATCCCGGTCACCCGGTCACCGCAGCGTGCAGGCGGTGCCGTTGACGGCGAAGCCCACCGGGGCCGGGTTGGATCCGGTGTGGGAGGCGTTGAAACCGAGGCTCACCGAGCCGCCCGGGGAGACGACCGCGTTCCAGCTCTCGTTGGTCACCGTGACCTCGGCGCCGCTCTGGCTGAACTTTCCGGACCAGCCCTGGCTGATCTGCTGGCCGGCGGTGAACCGGAAGGTCAACGTCCACGACGGCCACGTCGCGGCCGAGCTGTTGGCGACGGTCAGGTTGCCGCTGAACCCGTTGCTCCAGTTGTTCGACGTGTACGTCACCGCGCAGCCACCCGCCGGCGGCGTGGTCGTGGGCGTGGGCGTGACGGTCGGCGTGGGCGAGGCCGTCGGCGTGGGCGAGGCCGTGGGCGACACGGTCGGCGACGGGGTGGGTTCCGGCGTCGTGCCGCCGGTGCCCGCCCGCTCCGCCGCCCAGTTCGCCAGCCAGGCCAGCGCCGAGTTCCAGTTGATCGCCACCTCGTTGACCGAGTACGCCTCGATGTCGTCGACGAAGCACTTCTGCGGCTTGCAACCGGAGAGCTGGGCCACCGCCACCGGGTCCTGCAACTGGCTGTTCGGCCCGCCCGAGAGCGAGCCGGGCGGCGCGGTGGGCAGCGAGGAGTCCTTCTGGTTGGCCCAGAACCGGTGGTGCACGTTGCGCACCGGCTTCTCGCCGTAACCGGCCACGTAGGACTGGTTCAGCGGGTTGCGGCCGAGCAGGTAGTCGTAGGCGGCGTAGGCCCCGGCGCGGTACTTCTGCTGGCCGGTGAAGTCGAAGGCGAGGGCCAGGACGTTGCCGTTGTTGGCGACGGCCCCGTTGGAGCCCCAGTAGTACGTCCCGTCGCCGCTGCCCGGGGCCGGGTAGCCCTGCCCGGCGGTCTGGGTCAGCAGCCGGTCGGCGAAGGCCACGATCGCGGCCCGGGTGGCGGCGAGGTCAGCGGCCGGCAGGCCGTTGGGCACCAGGGCCAGGGTGGTGTCGCCGAGCCCGGCGGTCCAGCTCCAGTCGTAGCCACGGTTGGCGAAGCTGGCGCCCTTGTAGTAGGTCGAACCGGTCACGTCGGCGCGGTAGCCGGCCGCCCCCGTGGTGGCGTACAGCTCGGCCGCCGCCCAGTAGAACTCGTCGCCCACGCTGTTGTCCTCGTACGCGCCGCCGCCGGTGTTGTCCGTGGCCGGCGCCAGCCGGTTCGGGTTGGCCTTCGCCGCGGCGTACGCCTTCTCGGCGGCGGCGAGCGCCCGGGCGGCGAAGGTCGCGTCGTACGACTTCCACAGCCGGGACGCCTGCGCGGCGGTCGCCGCCAGGTTCAGGGTCGCGGCGGTGCTGACCGGCGCGAGGAGCCGAGGCTGGTTGTCCGACTCCGGCCGGGTCGGCAGCGCGGTCCAGTTCTGGTCGTGGATCTTGTGGTGCACCATGCCGGCGTTCGGACGGCCGTCGGGCACCTGCATCTTCAGCATGAACTCCAGCTCCCAGCGCGCCTCGTCCAGCACGTCGGGCACCCCGTTGGCCTGCTCGGGGATCGCCAGCGTGCCGTCGGCGAGCCCGGCCCGGTCGGCGCCGGCCACGTGCAGGGAACGTTCGTGGATGTTCTGGAGCTGCCAGGTGGCCAGGCCGCCGTTGACCACGTACTTGCCGTGGTCGCCGGCGTCGTACCAGCCGCCCCGCACGTCGAGGGTGTAGCCGCAGGAGGAGCGGCACGGCACCGCGTTGTCGCCCTGGTTCGGGGCGACGTTGACGTGCCCGGCGGGCCGGGAGTAGCGGGAGCCGACGTACCGCGACTCGATCGGGGTGCCGCTGCGCTGGTGGTAGAAGAACGCCAGGGAGTCGGTGCGCAGCCGGCGCACGGCGTCGGCGGAGATGTCGAAGGGGTGGCTGCTGTTCCCGCCGACCGAGAGCACGTAGCCGCTGCCCACGGTGTCGTAGGCGGAGAAGTCGGCGACGTGGACGCTGTCGCCGGACAGGGCGTCCGCGCCGCGTACGGTGGTCTGGCCGGAGGCGACGGTGACGCCGGCGGCGTTGCGCAGCGTCCAGGCCAGCGGGCTGGTCGACGTGCTGACCACGGTGGCCTGCTTGGGCGTGCCGGGCACGTACGCGACCTGGTTGACCTTGACCGGGCCGCCCGGGTCGGGAGCGGCGGCGGCGAGGGACGGCACGACGGCCAGGGCGCTCAGGGTGAGCAGTGTGGTGGCCGCGAGGGCGGCCGGGCGCTTGCGGAGGGGCATCGTTCCTCTTCCGGGGTGCGTCGGGTTGACCACCTGCCGGACCTGCCCAGCACGAAGCCGCCGGGCGGTCGGGCAAACCGTCGACGGGAGCGCTGGGCCAACCATAGGCCATCGCCGCCGCCCGTGTCGCCGACGTGGCGGGGACGACGTTGTGCAGGTCGCCGCAGCGGGCCGGCCGGGGTGATGAAAAGCTTTGCCCATGAGTTCCGCACCCGCATCGACCGACCCCGCCATCCCCGCCGACGAGGCCACCGCCTTCACGGATCTCGGGCTGCGTGCCGAGCTGCTCGGCGCGCTGTCCGCCCTCGGCTACGAGGAGCCGACCCCGATCCAGCGGGAGGCGATCCCGCCCCTGCTGGCCGGCAGGGACCTGCTCGGTCAGGCGGCCACCGGCACCGGCAAGACGGCCGCGTTCGCGCTGCCGCTGCTGCAGCGGATGCCGGTCGGGCGGACCGGCGGCGACCCGGTGGCGCTGGTGCTGGTGCCCACCCGGGAGCTGGCGGTGCAGGTGTCGGAGGCGTTCCACCGCTACGGCAAGGACCTGGGCGCCCGGGTGCTGCCGATCTACGGTGGCCAGCCGATCGGCCGGCAGCTGCGCGCCCTGGACCTGGGGGTGGACGTGGTGGTGGCGACTCCGGGCCGGGCGCTGGACCACATCGCCCGGGGCACCCTGCGGCTGGGCGGCCTGGCCACGGTGGTGCTCGACGAGGCCGACGAGATGCTCGACATGGGCTTCGCCGAGGACATCGAGGCGATCCTTGAGCACGCCCCGCAGCAGCGCCAGACGGTGCTGTTCTCGGCGACCATGCCGTCGCGCATCGACGGCATGGCCCGGCAGCACCTGACCGACCCGGTGCGCATCCAGATCGGCCGCGAGCAGCCGGTGGCCGGTGAGACGCCCCGGGTGCGGCAGAGCGCGTACATCGTGGCGCGGGCGCACAAGCCGGCGGCGCTGGGCCGGGTGCTGGACGTGGAGTCGCCGACCGCCGCGATCGTCTTCTGCCGCAGCCGCGAGGAGGTGGACCGGCTCACCGAGACCATGAACGGCCGGGGCTACCGCGCCGAGGCGCTGCACGGCGGGATGAGCCAGGAGCAGCGGGACCGGGTGATGGGCCGGCTGCGCGCCGGCACGGCCGACCTGCTGGTGGCCACCGACGTGGCCGCCCGGGGGCTGGACGTCGAGCAGCTCACCCACGTGGTCAACTACGACGTGCCGTCGGCCCCGGAGTCGTACGTGCACCGCATCGGCCGGGTGGGGCGGGCGGGCCGGGAGGGGGTGGCGATCACCCTCGCCGAGCCGCGCGAGCACCGGATGCTCAAGACCATCGAGCGGGTCACCGGCCAGCGCATCGCCATCGACAAGATTCCCACGGTGGCCGACCTGCGCACCCGGCGGCTGGAGCTGACCCAGGCGGCGCTGCGGGAGAGCCTGCTGGAGGACGACCTGGAGCCGTTCCGGGTCATCGTGGAGTCGCTGTCGGACGAGTTCGACATGATGGAGGTGGCGCTCGCGGCGGTGAAGCTGGCCCACGAGGCCGCCTCCCCGGGCTCGGACGACGACGAGGAGGAGATCCCGCAGGTGGCGGTCCGCCCGCCGCGCGAGGGGCGTCCGGGGCAGGAGGGGCGCGGCGGCGAGCGGCGGCCCGGGCGGCCCCGCTCCGGGGGCACCACGCAGGTGTTCATCGGGCTGGGCCGGCGGGCCGGGGTGCGCCCGCAGGACCTGGTCGGTGCGATCACCGGGGAGACCCGGGTCAGCGGGCGGGACATCGGCTCGATCGAGATCGCCGACCGGTTCTCGCTGGTCGAGGTGCCGGTCGCCGTGGTGGACGAGGTGATCGCCGGGCTGCGCAACAGCACCATCAAGGGCCGCAAGACGACGGTACGCCGCGACCGCGACCGCCCCTGACGATCGTGGGGCGGCCGGGCCCCCCCCGGGGGGGGGGGGCCGCCCCGGGCCGCCCAAACCCGAAAGGGCCCAACCCCCCCCCGCCACCCAACACCCCCCCCACCCCCCCAAAGGCGGGT